>NZ_CP024636.1:1679615-1828924 GCF_009728735.1 Pantoea phytobeneficialis | reverse complement strand
TCGCTCATGGTTTCCCCGGCGGTGCCGACCAGCGTGGAACCGGTATTGACGCGATTGACCGAGTCCTCAATCAGTCCCTTGATCTCCTTCGCCGCCTGGGCGCTACGCTGGGCCAGACTGCGCACTTCACCGGCCACCACGGCAAAACCACGACCCTGTTCTCCGGCACGCGCAGCTTCCACCGCCGCGTTCAGGGCCAGGATGTTGGTCTGGAAGGCGATACCGTCAATCACGCTGGTAATATCGGCGATCTTCTTCGAACTGCCGGCGATATCCTGCATGGTGCGTACCACGCCATCCACCACCGTGCCGCCTTTCTGCGCGGTTTCTGAGGCGCTGAGTGCCAACTGCGACGCCTGACGCGCATTCTCGGCATTCTGTTTCACCGTGGCAGTCAGCTGCTCCATGCTGGCGGCGGTCTGCTCCAGCGAGGCTGCCTGTTCTTCAGTACGCGCCGACAGATCGTTGTTGCCAGCAGAAATCTCGCTGGCACCGGTAAAGATGGCGTCAGAGCCGTCGCGCACGTTGCTGACGGTACGCACCAGCGACTGCTGCATTTCATGCAGGTTACTCGCCAGTTGGCTCATTTCATTGCGCCCCTCAATGGCGATGGTTTGCGTGAGGTCACCCTGCGCGATGTGCTGAATATGACGAATGTTGCTGTTAAGCGGGTTGATCAGCACCTTACGCAGACCAAACCAGCACAGCACAATCACTGCCACCACCACCGCCATCACAATGCCAAGCAGCCACATCATGCGCGTATAGGCAGAGATATTGGCTTCCACACCGGCTTCAGTCAGGCGATCCTGATCGGCACGCCACTGCGTGTAATCCTTCAGGAAAGCGCTCTGGGTAGGTGCCACCGGCAGCTTACCGGCTTTTTCAATATCGTTGGCCTGCAACGCATCCTGCATCTGACTCAATGCACTGGCGTAAGCGCTAAACGTCTCATCCAGATGTTTATTGAGCTGTGCATCCTGCCCTGGGGTATCCGGGGTGTTCTTGAACAGCTGATAGTTTGTTGTCGCGTTATCCTGAAAGCCTTTGCTTTGGTCATACAGCGAGGTCAAATCGGCGGTTTCGCCCGACAGTTTGCTGTTAGCAACACGTAACATAATGCGTGTCAGCAGCACCCGACTCTGGTTGAGGCTCATGTAAGCATCATTGATTGCAGCGATGTTTTTGCTCGCCAGCTGCGCGACGTTAAAACTGGTTTTGTCATCACTCAGTGCTTTAAAAAACAGCGACCCTGAAGCCAACTGCAAAAAGCCAAAGATCAACAGCACCAGCAATAAGCTGGTGACAACACGGATTTTCGTAAACATACATTGCCCTGAAAAGTGAAAAAAATGCAGTGAAGTTATCGGCGTGGCAGGGATGAAATTGAGATCAGATGGTGAAGAAAATGCAAAAATAATGTTGATTTATAAGGAATTATTTCCACAGGAAATGATAACGGGCCGGGCGAGCCGACCCGTTAATTAGTCAGGTCTTATGCGCTGCGCAGGGTATCGACCAGCGCCATCTCTTCGCTGCTCAGCAGCTTCTCGATATCCACCAGAATCAGCATGCGCTCACCCAACGCGCCGAGGCCCGTCAGATACTCAGTCGACATGGTCACCGCGAATTCCGGTGCCGGACGGATTTGATCCTGCGTCAGGGACAGCACATCAGAAACACCGTCCACCACGATACCCACCACGCGATGCTCAAGATTCAGCACAATCACCACGGTGTTCTCGTTGTAATCCACATCTGGCTGCGAAAACTTCACGCGCAGATCGATAATCGGCACAATCACGCCGCGCAGGTTGGTCACGCCTTTGATAAATTCCGGCGTGTTCGCGATACGCGTTACCTGATCGTAGCCACGAATTTCCTGCACTTTCAGGATATCGATACCGTACTCTTCATCTCCCAGCGTGAAGACTAAGAACTCCTGGCCCACGGTTTCGCCAGCGATTTTCGTCACGGTTGCCATTCCAGTCATTGTATTTACCTTTTCGTTATCGATTACGCTGCGGCACCGGCCACACGTTTTTCACGGTTCAGCGATTGCAGGGCTGAGACATCCACAATCAACGCCACGCTGCCATCGCCAAGGATGGTGGCGGCGGAGATGCCCGGCACTTTGCGGTAGTTGCTTTCGAGGTTTTTCACCACCACCTGATGCTGACCAATCAGCTGATCAACCAACAGGGCATAGCGACGGCCTGCGCTTTGCAGGATCACCACAATCCCCTGCGTAGCATCGGTTTTGGCGTGCTGCACATCGAACACATTCCACAGTTCCACCAGCGGCAGATACTCACCACGCACTTCCAGCACGCGTTCGCCACCGGCCAGCGGTTTCAGTTCTTCGGCACGCGGTTGCAGCGATTCCATCACCGCGTTGAGTGGCAGGATAAACACTTCATCGGCAACACGTACGGACATCCCATCCAGAATAGCCAGCGTCAACGGCAGCAGAATGCGGATGGTGGTGCCTTTGCCCTGCTTCGAGGCGATTTCGACGTGACCGCCCATTTCCTGAATATTTCGCTTCACCACATCCATGCCAACACCACGGCCCGACACGTCGGTTACCTGTTCAGCGGTGGAGAAGCCAGGTGCGAAGATCAACATGCCGACTTCTTCGTCGCTCATGCTTTCACTGACCGGCAGGCCAGAGGACATCGCTTTCGCCAGAATACGTTCACGGTTGAGGCCCGCACCGTCATCGACCACTTCGATACAGATGTTGCCGCCCTGATGTTCCGCAGACAGCGTCAAATTACCGACACCGCTTTTCCCGGCGGCCAGACGTTTTTCCGGTGATTCAATACCGTGGTCGAGACTGTTACGCACCAGGTGAGTTAACGGATCGATAATGCGTTCGATCAGGCTCTTATCCAGTTCGGTCGAGCTGCCGAGCAGCGTCAGTTCCACCTCTTTACCCAGCTTGCTGGCAAGGTCGCGCACCAGGCGCGGGAAGCGGCTGAAGACATACTCCATCGGCATCATACGGATCGACATCACCGATTCCTGGAGGTCGCGCGCATTGCGTTCCAACTGCCCCATGCTGTTCAGCAGATCACCGTGTGCCACCGGGTCCAGTTCGCCGGAACGCTGTGCCAGCATCGACTGGGTAATCACCAGTTCACCCACCAGGTTGATCAACTGATCAACTTTCTCTACCGCAACGCGGATACTGCTGGATTCGCTGGCTTTGGCCGGTGCGGCTGCGCGTTTGGTTTCGCGCTTCGCCGGAGTAATATCGGTTACGGTGGCAGTGGGTGCCGGTTCAGCCGCAACCACTGGCGCAGGTGCCGGAGCGGCTTCAGGCGCAGCGGCACCTTCCGGGAAGCGAATCTGTGCTTCTTCAATCACAAAGCACAGCACCGCGACGATGTCATCTTTACCCACGCCGTCGATAGTGGCTTCCAGTGTGTTGGCACCTTTTACCACGTCACTTAACGTACCGAGATTGCCCAGTTCTTCCAGCAACAAATCGGGTTCTTTTTCTTTCAGGTCAACCAGTTGCAGACGCAGTCCCGCAGCGCCGGTGGCCGGCACCGCAGGCACCTCGTTTACCACCACGGCAGCAGCGGCCGGTGCGGCTGGCGCTACCCCTTTGGCTTCCAGCGCCAGCTGACGCAGGGCTTCGCAGATGTAGTTAAAGCTTTCTGCGTTCGGTTCCTGCGCGGTTTTATAGGCATCGAGCTGTTCCTGCATAATATCTTTGGTTTCCAAAAACAGGTTGATGATGTCGGTGCTGAGCGCCATTTCGCCACGACGCGCACCATCCAGAATGTTTTCCAGGATGTGAGTGGTTTCCTGTAAAACGGTAAAGCCGAACGTACCGGCTCCGCCCTTAATCGAGTGGGCAGCGCGGAAGATAGCATTCAACTGTTCGGAATCTGGCTCCTGGGGATCCAGTCCCAACAGGTGTTGCTCCATGTCCGCTAACAGCTCATCGGCCTCATCAAAAAACGTCTGGTAAAAATCGCTGATGTCCATGCTCACGGGATCACCTCGGCTGTGAGGAGTGGTCAGTAGTCACCGCACTTGCACCCGGATTGGCCGGAGCAGCTGGCGTCGTCGAAGCAGCCGGCGCTGCCGGTGTCGTTGAAGCCGCTGGTGCTGTCGGCGCAGCCGGAACTGCGGGCGCGGTAATATCGGGAATTATCTGTGCCGGGTCGCTAACCTGGACGGCATCGCTCTCGGCGTTCTCTTTTTCAATTGCTGCTTCAGTGTCATGGTTCAACACCAGCAGGCTAATGCGGCGGTTAACAGCATCATCACCCCCGCGGTTTTTCAGTTTCATGGTGTCAGCCATACCGACGATGCGCAGCATTTTGCCGGCATCAAGCCCCCCCATCACCAACTCGCGACGTGAGGCGTTGGCACGGTCTGCCGACAGTTCCCAGTTGCTGTAACCACGATCGCCATTGGCATACTGGAAGTCATCGGTGTGCCCCGCCAGGCTGATTTTGTTGGGGATAGCATTCAACAACGGCGCAATGGCACGCAGGATATCGCGCATATAAGGCTCAACCTCGGCGCTGCCGGTTTTAAACATCGGTCGGTTCTGGCTATCGATGATCTGGATACGCAACCCCTCTTCCACCATATTGATGATCAAATGGGGACGCAGCGCTTTCAGACGCGGATCGGCTTCAATCAGCTGGTCGAGTTTTTCACGCAGACGGTTCAGACGGATATCATCCAGCTGACGTTTCTGTGCATCCATATCGACCGCTTTCTTGACCTCACCCTGCTTTTTGGTCGGATCATCACCGCCACCAGGAATGGGGCTGTCGCTGTCGCTGCTGCGCTGTCCACCGGTTAACGCCACTTTCAACGGCGTTCTGAAGTATTCCGCAATCTGTATCAGCTGCTGCGGGTTCGCGATCGAGAGCAGCCACATCACCATAAAGAACGCCATCATCGCCGTCATAAAGTCGGCATAGGCGATCTTCCATGAGCCATGACCTCCTTCATGCCTTTTATGTTTGCGCCGTTTGATCAGCACAATGGGGCGATTACCATGCTTCATGAGGCTTCATCCGAGGTCTGTTTAGCCGGGTTTTTCGCGTTGCGTACGTGTTCTTCCAACTCCTGGAACGACGGACGTTCTGTGGAGTACAGGGTTTTACGCCCAAACTCCACCGCGATCTGCGGGGCGTAACCGTTGAGACTGGAGAGCAAGGTCACTTTAATGCACTGCATCATCTTGGTGGATTCAGCGCATTTCTGACGTAACAGTGAGGCCAGCGGCGAAATAAAGCCGTAAGCCAGCAGGATGCCAAGGAAGGTCCCCACCATCGCATGTGCCACCAACGCACCCAGTTCTGCTGCCGGACGGTCCGCCGATGCCAGTGCGTGCACCACGCCCATTACCGCTGCCACGATACCAAAGGCGGGTAAGCCGTCACCGACCGCGGATAAACTTTGCGCTGGCACTTCACACTCGTGCTCATAGGTCTCAATTTCTTCGTCCATCAACGCTTCGATTTCGAAGGCGTTCATATTTCCGCTCACCATCAAACGCAAATAATCGGTAATAAAATCCACTAACTGTTTATCGGCCAGAATACGCGGATAGTTAGCAAAAATTTCACTCTGACTGGGATCTTCAATATCGCGCTCGAGAGATAACATCCCCTGCTGACGGGATTTCGCCATCAGGCGATACAGCAGAGCCATTAAATCCATGTATACGGCTTTGTTATATTTCGAGCCGCGCATTAACAAGGGAAATGCTTTTAAGGTCTTTTTAATTGCCTTGCCATTGTTACCGACCAAAAAAGCACCAACGGCAGCGCCGCCAATTATCAGCAACTCCGATGGCTGATAAAGCGCGCCCAGATGGCCGCCAACCAACAAGTAGCCGCCTAACACGGACCCGAGGACCACGATATAACCCAGAATAATCAGCACAAAAAAATCCTTACGTCCGTAACGTGTTGGTGGAAGTTAAGCCAGAGAGCCGCAGGTGTTATTCACAAACGTAGCGCAAAAAAAAAGCAGCGGATTAACCGCTGCTGGATGGCTTCCACGATGCGAACAAACTTAAACGGCGTGTTTAACCTGTTCATCCAGCAGTTGTGGAAAGGTATCGGCAGAATCTGCAGAAAGTTTACGTCTTTTTACCGCGCGTGATGGCGGCTGGCACAGGCTGCACACAAAGCTGCCTGCTGGCTGATGTGCGTGGTTAATAAAGCTACCGTTGCAGCATTTACAATCGGAGAGTTCCAGCATGCCACTTTCCACAAATCGTACCAGCGTCCACGCACGCGTCAGCGCCAGCAGCGGGCCATCATCAGATTGTGGACACTGCTCAAGATAGAGACGGTACGCTTTGATTACCGCTTCCACACCGTTGCTCAACCCGGTTTTTAACAGGAACTGCCAGGCGTTACAGAACATGGAAGCATGGATATTTTGTTCCCAGGTCATGAACCAGTCAGTGGAGAACGGCAACATCCCTTTTGGCGGTGGGCTACCGCGCAGTTCTTTGTACAACTTAATCAGGCGACCGCGGCTCAGCTGCGTTTCACTTTCCAGCATTTGCAGTCGCGCGCCCAGCGTAATCAACTCCATGGCGAGTTGAATGTCGCGCGCTTCCTGAACAATACTTTTTTCGCTCATTATACCGCCCTCTTTTTCGTGCCAACGTCGTCTTTGGACGCGTTACGCAGTAAACGGCTGGATAATAAAATACCGGTGTGGATTTGTTGTAAATCATCCACGCGCGATTCTTGTGTCAGGCGATTAATAATGTTGTGGTCAGTGAAGCGGAACTGGCAAACCAGTTGATTGGTTTCCGCTAATTTTACCATCTCAGGTAGAGTTAATTGTGACAATGCATCGGCCATCGACTCATCGATACCCAAACGAAACATTGCTGAAGCTTTTTCCTGGTTAATTAAACGCTGAGCAAGTAACAAATATGACAAGTTGATGTCATAGATATGTTTTAGTAATTCTGATGTACCCATTTTTTCCATCCTGATAGACGCGACATATATACGGCCACAGAAAGAATATCTCTATGGTTCGGGTTGCTGGTTGGTAAATCTAAAGATGGCAAAAAATATTCAGGCATAGCCAAACGTGTACTGAACTGTTTCACTTCCCACCGGGACACTGATCAGTAGTAGTCATAACTCCAGGCCAATCTTTTCTTGAGTTGTAACCATCTTCCGTGACGTCTGCTTACAGTTTTTTAAGACTATTCCGAAAACAAGGCAAATCTATATCGTCTGATTTCGACATACAACGTGATAAGGGTGAAATTTTAGATAAAGTGTGATCTACGTCACACTTTTAAGGCAAATTTTTTCTCCAACCCTTCAGCTTTGCTTTTCTGTTGCTCATTTTTTAATCAAAAATGCATTATTTCGCTAATATTTCCCTGTCGTTTCGCTTACAAATCGCTATCTGGCATATCAACAGCCTGAAGCGATCTTTTATCTGCCGCGTTGCGATTAGGTCGCGGCAATGCACCACCTTTAAAAGAACAAGTAGCATAATATGCTAAATTAAGTCGAAATTATTCGCTTTCAAATTAATCACTTACAGGGAATATTGCGCAAAGTCATAAACGGCGTGCCGCAAGCGTTATGTGAATAGTCTGCGCGGAGCGCCAACATAGCGTTAACGGTTCGTAGGGAGTGTTTAGTGAACGACAGTGGATGTAACAATGCGTTACATTAGGGATATGAATGAATCGTTGCGCTTAGGCATTGATGTAGCAAAACTATCGGCAGCGGGATGAAGATCTTTAGGATTGCATCGAGAAAAAAAGCGTTTTCACACCTGATTGTTGCTTTTTTGAGCGAAAATAACGGAATTGCCTGATATATCGTATATTCGCGGCTTAACGAAAAAGCGTCGATTACGGGGCGTAATAATGAGTGAGGAAAGCGAATGTAAACGCTGCCAGCGTAGCGGTGCGATTTATCGTGCGGGTTTTGCCGGCAGCGCATACGAAATTGCGCGATAAATCGCGCCGCTACGTTCCAGGGGAACACATTTCAGAGTCCCCTGCTGAATCAGGCCAGTTTCGGAAAGGTTGCGACTTTCTGCGCGGTACCGTGATCTGCGCTGCGTTCCGGCAGGGTGTTTAAATCCGCCAGGAAACGCTCACGCCAGTGTGAGATATCGTGTTGTCGCAATACCGCCATCATGTCGTTATAACGCGATATACGCTCAGTACGTGGCATGGTCAGCGCCCGGTCCAGCGCGGCGGCGACTTCATCGCGGTCATAAGGGTTGACGATTAAGGCTGACGTCAGCTCGTTAGCCGCGCCGGCAAAGCGCGACAGAATCAGTACACCAGGGTCATCCGGGTCCTGCGCCGCCACGTACTCCTTCGCCACCAGATTCATGCCATCACGTAACGGCGTGATCAGCCCTACGTCCGTCAGGCGGAAAATCTTCATTAACAGACGGCGATCAAAATGCTGGTTGAGGTAATAAAGCGGCGTCCAGCCCAGCGTGCCATATTTCCCGTTGATACGTCCGGCTTCGGTTTCCAGCTGATGACGAATGTCCTGATAAGCCTGCACCTCACCGCGTGAGGTTGGCGCGATCTGCGAATAGCGGATGTTGCCGCGATGCTGTGGGTAATGCTCCAGCAACGCTTCATAGGCCAGAAAACGCTCTGGCAGGCCCTTGGAGTAATCCAGTCGCTCACAGGCGATGATGTTCTGCACATCCCCCAGTTCCCGCTTCATCGCCGCCATTTTCGGTGGCAACGGCCCCTCAGCCATCTCTTTAATACTGTCAGGCTCGATACCAATCGGGTAGACCTCGGTCATAAACGTATTGCCGAACGCCCGATGTTTCTTCTCACCTTTATTCTGTAGCTGCGTCAACTGGCTCAGGCTATCGAGAAAGGCCACGCGATCGGATTCTGTCTGGAAACCCAACAAGTCGTAGTCGCACAGCATCTCCAGCAGCGCCTGATGGGGTGGCAGCGCATTGAAGATTTCCGGCGTCGGGAACGGGATATGCAGAAAGAATCCGATACGGTTGTTAATACCCTGTTTGCGCAACTCGGCGGCAAAGGGCAGCAAATGATAATCGTGAATCCATAAAATATCGTCTGCACGTAACAGCGGTTTCAGGCGATCCGCCAACAGGGTATTGACGCGGCAATAGCCCTCCCAGGCTTCGCGCTGAAACTGCACCAGATCGAGGCGATAATGGAAAGCTGGCCAGATAACGGTGTTGGAGAACTGGCAGTAGTAAAGATCATAATCATTCTGATTCAGCGGCATCGCAGCATAGGTGATGCCGTCAACCTCGCTGACACTCACCTCATCCTCTTCTTCACCGGAAATCTCGCTGATCTCGCCGTTCCAGCCAAACCATAATCCTCCGGTGGTTTTCAGCGCATCCAGTAAACCCACGGCGAGGCCGCCTGCACTGGCTTTGGTCCCATCAGGAATGGCAATACGGTTAGATACGACTACTAAGCGACTCATAACCTTGACTCCTTACCGACGTTGTCATGCTTTGATTGTAATAGTAATTGTTCCAGCCAGCTCCAGACCGCATCCACACTGCTGAGGCGGTAGCGCGCATAGCTGGAACCTTCTCCGACCTTGACTGAGATACCGCCCAGGGCGTTAACCGCCAGGAAGCCTTGTTCATCTGTCAGGTCGTCTCCCACAAATACCGGAATGCGTCCGGCAAAAGGCGCTTCTCGCATAAATTCACGGATCGCCGCGCCTTTATCGATGCCCTGCGGTTTCAGTTCCACCACGCATTTTCCCGGTTGCAGCGCCAGCCCCGGAAAACGGGCGACAGCATCCTGCGCCAGCTTGATAACCGCCTGTTCATATGTCATCGCCTGACGATAATGCAGCGCAAACGCCATCCCTTTGGCTTCCAGCTGAGTGCCGGGCCATTGATCCAGCGTTTCCTGCAATTCCCGTTGCAGCGTTTGCGCAACATCGGCGGGCAGTGAGTGGCGATGTATACGGCCACTGGCATCACGGCGTTCAGCCCCGTGCACACCTGCCGCTGAGGCTTCCAGCGGCGCAACCAGGTCATCCAGTTGCGCAATCGGTCGACCAGACACCAGCGCCAGCGCGCCGTGATTAAGATTGGAGAGTTGTTGCAGATGCTGGCGCACCGATGCAGGTATCGCCACCATCTCGGGCTGCGGTTGAATCGTCGCCAGCGTGCCATCAACATCAAAAAAGAAGGCAAAAAGCCCGCCGCTCAACGACGGTAGGGTGCTGATCTCATGTACCGCTGGGGTCACGTCACTCCTCCTGTACGAATGGCTGATAGCAATATCGATGTTCGGAGGCGGGTTGCGTGCAGGATAAGATACGTATAACGGGGAGGGTTTGCCGACTGGATGGTATTTCGATGGGTAACGCTCCACAAATTAACAAGTTTATAGTCAACACCGTAACCAGACTGCGAACATCAATGCGGTTAAGTGTAGACGCGAATAAGGATTTTGCCAGTCACCGTGGCCGGATAATGGCAATGGCAAATAACTTCGCGCAATATTTGCTTGCATTTGCCCGGAATAAATACATCGAAAAAACAAATACTCAAGAAAACGCGGCCCCACTACGCGGCTTTCTTCTACTCCGCTTTTGTCGGCAACGCTACATTGATGGGCTGTGCTTAATTTCTATGGATTGACGTCAATATCATGAAGAAAACAACGTTTGGTTTTGCTTTAGTCGCCGTAAGCCTTACTCCCTTGTACGCCGCTGCCGCACCCTTTCTTTGCTCCCCCGCTGATTTCGGTGGCAAGGGCGATGGCGTAACGCTGAATACCAGGGCCATTCAACAAGCGATTGATCTGTGTGCGCAAAAAGGCGGAGGTAAAGTCACACTGGGGTCAGGGGTGTGGCTTTCAGGTCCGATCGCGTTAAAAAGCAACGTGAGATTAGTGATTCCCGACGGCGTTACCCTGAAAGCCACCCCCGATACTCGCCAGTTCGTGGATGCCTTTCTTGGCAGGCCCACACAGCCGAATGAGGCATTCATCCTCGCCAATGGTGTCAGTCATGTGGCGATTGAGGGTGGCGGGACCATTGATGGCAACGGTGCGCAAGCCTGGTGGCCAGCCGCGATCGATTTGCGCAATACCGTCAGGTCCGGCCATCCGGAGGCTTTTACAGCAAAATATAAAGGGATACCTCTGGCAAATGGCATGCCCAGGCCCTGGCTGGTGGAAATGAATAATGTGTCATCCTCAGAGATTCATCATATCCGGCTGACCAACTCCCCCATGTGGAACCTGGTACTCAGAAATAGCCATCAGCTGAACATTGATCAACTGACCGTCGATAACCCCATCACCTCACCGAATACCGATGGTATCGATATCGTTTCTTCTACAGACATCCGGATAAAACACGCCGACATCAGTACCGGTGATGATCATATCGCCATCAAATCAGGTATCACCGTGGGCAGCGGAGGAAAATCTGAAAATATCACTGTTCAGGATTCCGTGATGAGACAAGGACATGGGATTTCACTGGGTAGCGAGACGATCAACGGTATCGGCAATGTGGTGGTTTCACATGTGAGATTTATCGGCGCAGAAAATGGGCTGCGCGTGAAATCAGGTCGCGATCGCGGCAACAAGATTGGGCCATTCCTGGTTGACCATGTGACGATGACAAATGTTGCCACACCGCTGCTGGTTACCGACAGTTACTCCGGTCAGGCCGGTGCGGCAGGTCATTCACTGGTTGCCCCTATCACGCCAGCGCCGGTGACGGCCACCACGCCTTTTATCTCAGGTATCACCGTCAATCATCTGGCGGCGACCGGTGCCAAATACGCCATGATATTGAGCGGATTGCCGGAAGCACCGATCACCGATGTCAATCTGCACCATATTGCCATCACCGCTGAATACGGGGTGCAGGCCAGATACGTCACCGCAAGGCTGGATCATGTGTCTGTTAGCGCAAATAAAGGAAAAACGCTGGCTGAGGGACCGGCGGTGACATTACACCGGGAAAACTCATCAATTAATTGATATCTATGGGTTTTACAAAATAATGGTGGGATAACGTATTGCGATCTCAGAATTGACTGATAATAATACTGTATATACATACAGTTTTATCATTGAGAATTCGCCATGAAAGTTCATCCCTTCTCTCCTCTCTTGATGCGTCCGATGCCCGGTGCGCCGCCGCATCAATTGCCACTCTTTCTTGAGCGAGTCCACTGCGGCTTCCCCTCCCCGGCAGCAGATTACGTCGAGCGCAGACTGGATCTGAACAAGCATCTGGTCGCCCATCCCAACGCCACCTATTTTGTCCGGGTGGAAGGGGATTCCATGCGCGACGCGAATATCAGTGAAGGGGATTTACTGGTGGTCGACAGTGCGCTGGATGCGAAACATGGCGATATTGTGGTGGCGGCCATTAACGGCGAGTTTACGGTTAAACGGTTACAACAGTTTCCGCGTGTGCAACTGCTCGCCATGAACCCACGCTACGCGCCGATTACCCCGGGAGAAGATGAACAACTGGAGATCTTTGGCGTGGTGACTTTTATTATTTATGCGGCACGTTGAGTGACAACGCCCAGCTTATATCGCCGGGCGTTGTCAGACTTACGCTTTGTCTGGCAAGGCGTAAGCAATCAGATAATCACCGACATCCGGCGAGTGCGCCGCACCGCCTGCCGAGATCACGATGTACTCTTTACCGGTTTTCGCTGACTGATAAATCAACGGTGACGCAGTCGCTCCCACCGGCAGACGCGCTTTCCACACTTCCTTACCGGTTTTGCTGTCCAGCGCACGCAGGTAATTATCCTGGCTACCGGCAAAGAACACTAAACCGCTTTTGGTGGTGGTCGGGCCGCCCAACGTTGGCATACCTACCGGCATCGGCAGATGGGTTTTTACCCCCAGAGGACCGGTGTCTTCCACCGTGCCCATTGGCACCTGCCAGACGATTTTCTTACTGTGCAGATCGATGGCGGTCATGGTGCCAAACGGCGGATGCTGACACGGCACTTGCAGGAAGGATGCGAAGTTATCCATCCGCACGCCAACGTAAGGCCCGCTGATCTGAGGACGGATAGTACCGGCCCATTGCGGAACTTCGTTCAGGGAGATTTTCTGTCCCTTCGCTTCTTCCTTACTCTTCAGCGCCATCAGCATACCCAGACGGATATCATTGACGTAAAGAATGCCGGAAGTTTCATCAATAGACACCCCACCCCAGTTCATGCCACCCATGGTCGCCGGGAACTCCAGGTAGGTTTTCTCACTGTTCGGTTGGAAGATGCCGGAATAGAGCGCCGATTTGAACAGAATGCGGCAGTAGAGCTGGTCAAACATGCTGACGCCCCACATCTTCTTCTCGTTCAGTTGCTCCAGACCGATAGTTGGCATATCCACTGAGAACGGCTGGGTCGGCGACAGATGTTCTTCCTGCGCTGCCGGAGAAGTCGGTACCGGTTTCTCTTCGACTTTACTCACCGGCTTACCGGTGCGGCGATCCAGGACGAAGATTTCACCCATTTTGCTGGTCTGAATCAGCGCGGGCACCACTTCGCCCTGCTCATTCTTCATGTTGTACATCACCGGCTGCGACGGTAAGTCGTAGTCCCAGATATCGTGATGGACGGTCTGGAAGACCCATTTGGTTTTGCCGGTATTCACATCCAGCGCAATCACTGACGAACCGTATTTCTCTTTCGCCGCATTACGGTTACCGCCCCAGTAATCTGGTGGGCCGTTACCGGTGGAGACATACACCAGGCCGAGATCTTTATCGTAAGTCGGGATGGCCCAGACGTTCGGGGTGCTGAGGGTATAATGTGCATCACCCTGCTTCGCCCCTTCGACGTTGCCAACATCCCACGCCCACGCCAGCGAACCGTCACGCACATCATACGCACGCAACACACCGGAGGGTTCATCTTCGGTGATATCACGTACCCAGGAACCGAATACTGTCAGATGGCCCATAATCACCGGCACGCTGGTCGGGTGATAACGACGGCTGTCGGCAGTATCGCCCATCCCCTGTTGCAGGTTGACCATGCCATTCTGGCCGAAGTTCGGGCACAGCTCGCCGGTATGCGCGTCCAGCGCAATCAGACGGGCATCAACGGTGGAAACAATAATGCGCTGACGGCAGGCCGTATCGGTATACGCCGCTTTCTGCTCGGCACTGAGGGTTTCATCGCTGTCGTAGTCGTAATAACCGACGCTACGGCAGGTAACGTGTTCATAGGTGCGCGCATGCGGATCGAATTTCCAGATTGGTTTGCCGGTATCGGCATCCACTGCGGCAATCAGGTTTTCCGGCGTACAGGTATAAAGCACGGAACCAATTTGAATCGGTGTGTTTTCATCAACCCCCGTCGCATTGCCTGTCAGACGGCGACCGGTGTGATAAGTCCAGGCCACCTGCAAATCTTTAACGTTATCCGCGTTGACCTGATCGAGCGGCACAAAGCGCGTGCCGCTGGCGTTGCGGCTGATATAGCGCCAGTCCTGACCCGCTTTGGAAGCATCGCTATCCGTTGGTTGCAACGGCTCGGCAGAGACGGCTTCCGGGTTATAGAGGGTGTTATGCGGGAAGAAGCCACCAATAAAGGTGGCGATTAATGCCACAAACACCACCAGGCTAAGCCCGCCAGAGAGACGACGCTGCGACGACAGCACACCTTTATCGGTGGCGGTCACCAGCAAACTCAGCAGAAATAACAGCGCGGGTACCACCAGGCGCGGCAGCAAATCCCAATAGATCAGGCCGCCAACTTCCACCAGCGACCAGATAATCGTCAGTGCAAAAATCAGGCAGGAAAAAATGAAACCCGCCGCTGGTTTTTTAAAATAGAGCACCACCAGCACGATATAGGCGATACCGGCAATCAGATAATATGCCGATCCACCCAGTGAAATAAGTTTTCCGCCGCCAATAATAATAGCGATGGCGGTCGCCAGCGTGAGCAACGCAAAAATGATGCTCAGGACAAATGACAAGCCTGAACGCCGTCCAGACCCTTGTTCCTTAATATCCATACACTCCCCGATAATTTAAAATGGTGACATGTTAGTTAAAATCGTAAGGACTGTATGTTTGTGTTAATTAGATGTCAATAAATGTAAATCCACATCTTTTCAGTCACTACTTAAAAACAAACCAATAACATTTACATCAATAACAATCATAATGCGCCCCAGCTAATTAACTACCGTCATTAATTATCAGCGCAGAAACGCCACCATCCCGTTTATTAATGGTTTAGGAATGAATACCCTGACATTTTACAGGTTAAAATATTTGTGCTTACTGGTTATTCGCAGACGGGGATAATTTCACGAGGTCATTAAATCAGGTGGGATGCGGCGGTAAATAACCGCACTTTTTATTCTTTTCGTAACGGCGCGATACATCGCACAATCCCGTGCGCGTTGCAGGAAAAACCCGCGCGATAAATCGCGCCGTTACGTTATGCGTTAACCTGCCATCTCGCGTTTAAACACCGCGAGTGTATGGGCTTTCACCCGGACAAACTCCGGGTGACTCATCATCTCAGCAGTACGCGGCCGCGGCAGGACAAAGGGCACAATCTCGGCCACGCGCGTAGGCCGCCGTGTCAGCAACAAGATTTCATCCGCCAGAAACACCGCATCCTCCAGATCATGTGAGACGATCAGCATGGTGACGCCGGTCGCCAGTTGGACCTGCTGCAATTTATCGCGGATAAACAGCGTCATCTCAAAATCGAGCGCCGAGAACGGCTCATCAAGAAACATCACTTCAGGCTGCGTCGCCAGCGCGCGCATGATACACACCGTTTGCTGTTGCCCACCGGAGAGTTCATACGGATAACGTTGCAGATCGAAGCGAATATCAAACATTGCCGCCAATTCAGCCACACGTTGTTTGACCGCCGCCGCCTTTATGCCCTGGCGTTTTAACGGATAGGCAATGTTGTGCCAGGCGGTTAACCAGGGAAAAAGCGCATCGCGGTAATTCTGGAACACATAACCGATCTTCGTCTCCGCCAACGTTTTGCCGTCGAACAGGATTTGCCCGCGATCGATCGGAATCAATCCGGCAATCATGTTCATCAGCGTCGATTTGCCACAGCCATTAGGCCCAAATATCGAGACGATCTTGCCTTTGGGTAAATCGAGGTTGAGATCCTGATACAGCGGCTGCCCGGCAAAGCTTTTATCCAGCCCGCGAATAGTGACATGGGTATTGGGTTGCGGATAATCGGGTTTTTTCATGCTTTGCCACTCCAGTGCACACAGCGTTTTTCAATCAGCAGAAAACCCAGATTCAGCAGATAGCCAAAAGCACCGGTGATCAGAATCGAGGCGTACATATCTTTAATGTTGAACAGCTGCTGCGCATCAATGATGCGGTGCCCCAACCCGGTTTCAGAACCAATAAACATTTCGGCGACGATGACGATCACCAGCGCCATCGAGACGCCGGTACGCAAACCGACAAAGGTCTGCGGCAGGCTTTCCATCAGCATGATGTCCTTAAACACATGCCAGCGTGAAACCCCCATCACCTGCGCCGCCATAATGCGGGTCTTCTTCGCGTTCATCACGCCGTAGGCGCTGTTAAACAGGATCACCAGCACCGCCGCGAAGGCGGCAATGGCGATTTTGTTGGTATCGGTAATACCGAAAATCAGCATAAACAAAGGGATCAGTGCGGATGATGGCGTTGAGCGGAAAAAATCCACCAAAAATTCGACGCTGCGATACAGACGTTCGCTACTGCCGAGCATCACCCCCAACGGCACACCGATAACCGCCGCCACCACAAAGGCCATCAGCGTACGGTAGAGCGTATCGCCGATATCCTGATTCATGCTGCCATCCGCCAGCGCGCTAAACAGATAGCCGAGGGTTTCCCCCGGCGATGGTAGCAACACCGGGTTGAGCCATTTGGCGCTGACTGCCGTCTGCCACAGCAGAAAAAGCAGCAGCGGCCCGATCAGCGGCAGCAGCCTGCATCGCCAGATTCGCATCATGGCACTCTCCTTATGCGCGATAGATCAACGGTTCCACCTGAAGCGGCTTGCTGAAAATTTTCCGCTCGGCAAACACATCATAAAATTTCTGGAACCATTGCAGGTTAGTCCCGGTTAACTGGTCATACATCACGAAGCCAGGCAGCGGCACTTCCTTCACCAGCGCCGCTTCAATGCCGGTGTAACCCGCCACATATTGCCGCGCCTCTTCCGGCTGTTGCTGGATAAACTTGACCGCTGCGCCATACGCATCAATCACCTGCCGCGCCCGCGCTTTGTCGGCATTGATAAAGCTGGTGGTCAGCGCCGCCGCACCCCCAAACCACGGTGCGCTGGCATCGCCGAGCACATATTTGGCAATCACCCCGGTTTCCAGCACTTTGCCCATGCCTTTCATGCGTGCCACTGTGCCGGTGGGTTCCAGCGTGTATACCCCATCAATCTGCCCGGCAGCTAACGATGGCGCATGCTGGCCGACCGGCAACTCGATCACCTTGGTATCGGTAAAGCCATTCTTCTCCAGGATAATTTTCGCCATAGTGACGTTCTGGATACCGGGGCCGCTGGCAATGCGTTTACCCTTCAGATCGCTGATCGATTTGGCGCTACTGTTGACCGGCACCAGAAACTCATCCAGCACCATTTTTTCATTCGAAGGATTAGAACAGATGATTTTGAACAGGTCCGGGCTGGTAATGGCCCCCAACCCCAACGCCCCGGTGGCGGTGCCGTTGGCGCAACCATGAATACGCCCGGTGATCATCGCTTCCACCACCTGCTGCGGGCTGGCGAATTTGACGGCGCGTACGTTCAAACCGGCTTGTTTAAAGATGCCTTTCTCGATACCGGCATACAACGGCAAACCACCGACAATCGGCCAGTAGCCAATCAGAATCTCATCATCTGCCGCCACGGCTGATGGGCTGCCCAACATGCCACTGAGCGCGACGCCACTTAATGCCAGCATCGAATATTTCATCATCTGGCGACGCTGAGCGTTAATTTTCTCTTTATCATTGTTGCGCACGGTGATTCCCCCAAGTGATTGACTGGTATGCGGCCTTGTATACAAGCCACTGGCAACTATGCAGAAGTTGTGCCAGGTAACAGAATTACCGTGCGTTAAGGTTTTCTCACTGTGGCTTAATCAATTAGGGAAAGTTAATGGTGCATCCGGCGCACCATCGCGGGACAAGCGTGTTGCGAATCAGCGCTTGACGAACAGGGTCAACCGGAAAATACTGTATATAACAACAGTTATTTATGAACGCAATTATGTACGCACTTGTCGACGTCAACTCCTTCTACGCCTCCTGCGAAACCGTATTCCGCCCCGACCTGCGCGGCAAACCGGTTGTGGTGCTATCCAACAACGACGGTTGCATCATCTCGCTTAGCAAAGAAGCGAAAAAACTCGGCATCAAAATGGGTGCCCCTTACTTTAAGCAGCGTGAAGCCTTGCTGCGCCATCAAGTGGTGGTGTTCTCCTCCAACTATGCGCTGTATGGCGATATGTCGCTGCGGGTGATGGAGACGCTGGAGTTGATGGCCCCGCGCGTGGATGTCTATTCAATTGATGAAGCCTTTGTCGATGTGACCGGCGTTGATAACTGCCTCTCGCTGGAAGCCTTTGGTCGTCAGATGCGCGATCGTCTTTATAAAGAGACGCATCTGCGGGTCGGTGTGGGAATTGCACCGACCAAAACCCTCGCCAAGCTGGCGAACTGGGCAGCCAAACGCTGGACCCAGGCGGAGGGGGTGATGGATCTCTCTGCCCCGGTGCGTCAACGCAAACTGATGGCGATGGTGCCGGTGGACGAGGTCTGGGGCGTCGGCCGTCGGTTGGCGAAAAGACTCAACCTGATGGGGATCGAAAAGGCCGTGCAACTGGCCGATACCCCCACGGCACTGATCCGCAAGCAGTTTGGCGTGGTGCTGGAACGCACGGTACGCGAGTTACGCGGTGAGGCCTGCCTGGCCTTTGAAGAGGTGATCCCACAGCGGCAAAATATTCTTTGCTCGCGCTCCTTTGGTGAGCGGGTGACGGAGTATAACGACATGCGCGAAGCCATCAGCAATTACGCCGCGCGCGCGGCGGAAAAGCTACGTAGCGAGCGCCAGTATTGCCGCCATATTGGTACGTTTATCCGTACCAGTCCCCACGATCCTCATCACCCTTATTATGCCAACTCGGCTGACACCTTGCTGGTCACGCCGACACAGGATAGCCGCGACATCATGCATGCCGCGCTCAGTTGTCTGAACAAGATCTGGATCCCTGGCAAACGTTATATGAAAGGCGGCGTGATGCTGGGGGATTTTTTCAGTGATGGCGTGGCGCAGTTTGACCTGTTTGCCGACTATCAGCCTCGGCGTAATAGCGAACAACTGATGCAGTTGATCGATCAGATGAATGCCCACCAGCGCGGCGCGTTGTGGTTTGCCGGTCAGGGGGTGCAGAAAGCCTGGTCAATGAAACGTGAAATGCTGTCACCGGCTTACACCACCCGATTTTCTGATGTGCCGGTGGTGCGGTAGGCCTTGGGCGATAAATCGCGCACTAATGATTGATCACCGTAAACCCTTCATCCGGCTGCGGCGCGACAAAGTAACTGCTGATCAGTGCGAACTGTGCATCGGTGGCAGCAAAATCATGTTCACCTGCGTTGTTGCGCGCATGCAGCCGCGCTTTGCACTCCTCATCCGGAACATCGAGGACATGGAGCTGATGCGCGGCATCGGCAGCCTGAATCACCGCCTTCATCCATTGCCGGTTTTGCAGCGTGTTGGCCGGGAAATCCAGTACCACGGAGACACCACAGCGCAGCAGCGAAATCAGGTGCGGTGTCATAGCATTACGCAGCTTCGCAGCACAGCGCACATAATCCGCCACATCACGCATTTCGTCGGCAAACAGATGCGCCAGCCAGGCATCCTCGCTAATGATCACTGCCCCGGTTTCCTGAGCCAGCCGATGGGCCAACGTCGATTTACCTGCGGCAATTTTGCCGCACAGCAGGTGCAGGGTCGCTGGGGATTGTGTTAACGCGCGCGCAGACGCCATAAAACCACTCCTTTTAAGATGACTGCATACCATGCCTGTAATTGGCGCGCAGGTAAAGACCTGCGCAGGTTCGCTACACTTACAGCATCCTTCAAAAAAGGAGCAGCGCAATGAGCCAGAATGAACATAAAATCGATTTTCCGGTCAGCAAGGCGCGGAAATATCTGGAACCCGGACCGGTGGTGTTGGTCAGCTCGCAGTATGAAGGTCAGCACGACATCATGACGCTCGGCTGGCATACCATCCTGGAATTCTCACCCTCGCTGGTCGGCTGCATGATCGCCAGCGGCAATTTTAGCCATGAATTGATTCGTCACAGCGGCCAGTGCGTGATCAACGTGCCGGCCGCCGACTTAATTGATAGCGTGGTGGCCATCGGCAACAGCCACGGCGATCGCATCGATAAGTTTGATGCCTTCAAACTGACCGCTGAACCGGCCAGCAAGGTGAATGCGCCACTGATCAGGGAGTGCTTCGCCAGCTTTGAATGTCAGCTCTACGACGATAGCATGGTGGATAACTACAATCTGTTTATCTTCGAGATCGTTAAAGCGCATGTGGCGGATAAGCCGGAGTTTCCGCCCACCCTGCACTACACGGGGGAAGGTCGTTTTACCGTGATGAGCAATCTGCTGCTTGATAAGCACCGCGACTTTAAGCCAGAAATGTTAATTTAAACAAGGTTGAATTCACGAAAGCGCGCCCCCACAGTAACGCTTTCGCCCTGACAGGAGTAAAGACATGGCAATTGAATACGCGGTGATCGCGGGTGGCTGTTTCTGGTGTACCGAAGCAGTGTTTAAAAGTCTGATTGGCGTTGAGTCCGTGGAAAGCGGTTATACCGGCGGCACGCGTGCCAACCCGACTTACGAGCAGGTATGCAGCGGTGCCACCGGCCACGCCGAAGCGATCCGCATCGGTTTCGATCCGGCACAGATAAGCTTCGGCGATCTGCTGGATGTCAGCTTTGTCACCCATGATCCAACCCAGCTAAACCGCCAGGGCAATGACATCGGTACTCAGTACCGTTCCGCCATTTTCCCGGCCAATGCCGAACAGGAAGCGGAAGCGATCGCGGCCATCGCCCGTGCTCAGGAAGATAACAAAGATCCGATCGTCACCACCATCGAGCCGCTGGGCGAGTGGTATCCGGCGGAAGATTATCATCAGGATTACTGGGATGGTGCCGGTCAGCGTAACGGTTACTGCCTGGCGGTCATCCCTCCGAAGTTGCAGAAGCTGAAGAAAAATTTTGCCAATCGGGTAAAATCGCAGGGCTAATGCGATGCGGGTGCGCGTAATGCGCACCCGTTATAAATCCGCGCGATAAATCGCGCCGCTACGAAAGCTGCCCTATGCCAGAATTTGATTCTCCACCCACGCATTCCCCACCGCGTAAGCGGCCCATAAAGCTCAATACCCTGGTCACGCTGATGCTCAGTACGGTGATCGCCCTGGTGCTGTTCAGCGTCCATCTGATCTATTTCTTTCAAATCGGCGCGATGACGCGGATGCAACTGGAAGACAAAGCGATGGCCGTGGCGCGGACCCTGGCGGATTCGCCAGAAATCCAACGCGCGGTGCTACAGCCGCCCGGCACCCTGCCGATTCAGCCCATCGCCCAGGAGATTCAGCAAAGCAATAACCTGCTGTTTGTGGTGGTCACCAATATGCAGGGTATCCGCTATTCACATCTCAACCCGGAGTTGGTCGGCCAGCATTTTATTGGCGACGACATCGAACCGGCGTTGCGTGGACATGAGAACGTCTCGGTCAATAAAGGCGCGTTAGTCAAAGCCCTGCGCGTATTTACCCCAATCTATAACGCTCAACATCAACAGATTGGCGTGGTGGTGATTGGTATCTCGCTCAGCGCGGTGACCGATCAAATCAACCAGAGCCGCTGGAGCGTGTTATGGACGATCTTGATTGGCGCGCTGGTCGGTGCGCTGGGCACCTTGATTCTGGTACGCGTGCTAAAACGTATTTTGTTCGGCCTCGAACCGCATGAAATCTCGACGCTGTTTGAACAACGTCAGGCGATCCTCAACTCGGTAAAAGAAGGCGTGGTGGCGGTGGACGATCAGGGCGCGGTGACGCTGGTCAATCAGACGGCACAGAAGCTGTTGAATGCCGAGATCGCGACCAGCGCTATCAGTGCCGAACGTATTTACGATGCCTCGGTGATCAACGCCCATTTGCAGGATGTGTTGCAGAGCGGCCGACCACGGCGCGACGAAGAATTGAACGTTAACGGCCATGTGCTGCTCAGCAACACGGTGCCGGTACGCAGCCAGGGACGTATTATTGGCGCGGTGTGTACCTTCAGGGATAAGACCGAGATTAGCCAGCTAATGCAGCGCCTGAGCGGCATGGTAAACTATGTCGATGCGCTCCGTGAGCGTTCACACGAATTTATGAATAAGCTGCACGTTATCCTCGGCCTGCTGCATATGAAAAACTATGCGCAGGTCGAAGCCTATGTGCTGAAAACCGCCAATAACTATCAGACGGAAATTGGCTCGCTGGTGCAGAAAATTAAGTCACCGGTGATTGCCGGATTCCTGCTCAGTAAGATCAATCGGGCATCCGATCGTGGCCATCACCTGACCATCAGCGATGCCAGTTTCTTACCCGACAGCGGCAACGAGCAGCAGATGGCGGTACTGATTACCGTGATTGGCAACCTGGTGGAGAATGCGCTGGATGCACTTGGCTCCCAGACTGAAGGTGAGATCCATGTGATGCTGCACTACCAGAATGGCTGGCTGGCGTGTGAAGTGAGCGACGATGGCCCCGGTATTGATCCCGAGGTGTTGCCCACCATTTTTGACAAAGGCTTCTCCACCAAAGGTGACGATCGCGGCGTCGGTTTGTTCCTGCTGAAACAGCAAACCGAAAGCCTTGGCGGCGACGTCAGCGTGGAATCAGAACCCGGCGTTTATACCCAATTTTTAGTCCAGCTACCCTGGGATGGAGGAAATCAAACCGCATGATCAACGTGTTAGTAGTCGACGATGATGCAATGGTGGCAGAGCTTAATCGCTGCTATATCGGCCAGGTGCCCGGCTTTAGCTGCTGTGGCACCGCCTCAACCTTACAGCAGGCGAAAGAGAAGATCCTCAACAGCGAACCACCGGTTGATCTGGTGCTGCTGGATATCTATATGCAACAGGAAAACGGCCTCGACCTGCTGCCGGAGCTGCGCAAAGCCAACAGCCCGGTGGAGGTGATTATCATCTCCTCCGCCGCCGATGCCGCAACCATCAAAACCTCGTTGCACTACGGCGTAGTGGATTACCTGATCAAGCCCTTCCAGTTCCCGCGTTTTGAAGAAGCGCTGACCCAATGGCGGCAGAAAAAATCGCTGATGGATAACCAGCATTATTATCAGCAATCGGATGTCGACCTACTGATTCACGGCAGCCCGGCGACCCAGCACGACAGCAAACGCCTGCCAAAAGGGCTGACGCCGCAGACGCTACGCACCCTGTGTCAGTGGATCGATGCCCATCCGGGCACCGAGTTCTCCACCGATGAACTGGCGGCCGAGGTGAATATCTCCCGGGTTTCCTGCCGTAAGTATCTGATCTGGCTGGCGCAGATTAATATCCTGTTCACCAGCATCCATTACGGTGCCACAGGCCGTCCGGTGTACCGCTATCGCCTGCAACCGGAATACCATTCGCTGCTGCAACAATATTGTCAGTAACGCAGTTGCCACGCCGCATCCAGCGGATTAAAGCTGAAATGGCGCGCGGAGGAGCAGATTATCTGCCGGTCGCGCGTCACAAAGACCGCGTCCAGTTCGGGCTGGTCAGCAAGATACGCCAGCCCCTGTTCCACCCCCATGCCATACAGCAGTGTGGTATAGATATCGCCATCAATGGAACGATCGGAAATCACCGTGATGCTGAGTAATTCGTTGTCGAGCGGATAGCCGGTGCGCGGATCGAAGATATGGTGCCAGCAGCGGCCATCCCGTTCGAAGTAGCGTTCGTAGATGCCGGAGGTCACCACCGACTTACCCTGCACGCGCAACACGCCGAGCAGTTCATCCTCGCGGCCAAAGGGTTTTTTCAGGCCAATCCCCCACCCCGCCGCATCATGGGGGGGACACCCCAACGTCTGCACGTTGCCACCGAGGTTAATCAACGCCTGCTGCACACCCTGTTGGCGTAAAAAGCCCTGCACGCGATCGGCAATATAGCCTTTGGCGATGGCACCGAGATCAATCTCCATCCCCGGCTGTTGCAGGAACACCGAGCGTTCAGCCTCATTCAATATCACCTGATGCGGATCGGTCAGCCGCAGCCGCGCCGCGATGTCAGCAGCCGGTGGCACCTCATGACCCTGAAAGCCAATTTTCCAGCGTTTCACTACCGGCCCGATGGTGAAGTTAAAGGCGCTGTTCGGCAACAAACTCACCGCATGCGCCACGCTGATCAAGGCAAACACCGGTTCACTGACCACCACCGGATGGCGGCCCGCGGCGTGGTTGATCGCCATCACTTCAGAGTCAGCACGATTGACGGTAAACAGATTTTCCTGCTGTTTGATCAGCCGGAATACCTGCGCCGCGAGAGGTTGATTGTCTTCGAAGAGTTTAAGCAGAATGGGCGAACCCATCAGAACGGCGGAATAGGCATAGACGCCTGCGTCTGGAGTCATTATCGCCTCTTACAGTTGTAGCGGCACGATTTATCGCGCGGTTCTTAAAAGAGCGCGATAAATCGCGCCGCTACGGATGGTGTGATTTAGCCTAACGCCAGTGCCGCGGCGTTACGTCCGGCTTTGATACCAAAGATGATGATATCAGCAACCGCGTTGCCGCCGATACGGTTGGCACCGTGAATACCGCCAACCACTTCACCCGCTGCCCAGGCACCCGGGATCACCTGTTTCTGTGCATCCAGTACCGCTGTGTCAGTATTGATGGTCACGCCGCCCATAGTGTGATGCACCCCAGGGGCGATACGGATGGCGTAGTAAGGACCGTGGTTGAGCGGATGACGCAGCGCAGTTTTACGGCCAAAATCTTCGTCGTTCTGCTGCTCAACAAACTGATTGTAACGGTTCAGGGTGGTCTGCAACGTCTCCTGATCCATATTCAGTTTCACCGCCAGTTCGTGTGGCGTTGGCGCGCTGATGACGAACCCTTTGGCGATGTACTCATCCGCCGCTTTGTTGTTCAGACGAACCTGCTCATCGAACATGATCCACGCGCTTTTCTCCGGCAGTGCGATAATTTCCGCCGAGACTTTGTCGCGCGTCTCCATCTCATTGAAGAAGCGCTTGCCCGCCTGGCTCACCAGGATGGCACCGCCGCCACGAATCGCTTCAGAAATCAGATAAGAGGTGGTTTGCTCCACTGTCGGGTGAATCTGGATCTCGCCCATATCCACGGTATCCGCACCAATTTTCTGCAACATGGCGATCCCGCTACCGGTCGCCCCTTTGTGGTTGGTGGTAACGAAGCCATCCAGCTCAGGACGATATTTCACCACCATCTCACGGTTAGCACTGAAACCGCCAGTGGCGACAATCACGCTTTTCGCGTTGAGAATGCGGCTGTCGTTGTACTCATCCACCACTTTCACGCCGCTGACCGCGCCGTTTTCGAACAGGATTTCCGCCACCGAGGTTTCCAGCAGCACTTCGATATTGCGCTGGTTAACGTTTTTCACCAGGCCGCTGATCAGGAAGCCCCCCACCGCCGAACGGTCTTCCGGGCGGTGCGTACGGTCAATGCTCATCCCACCGGTGATGGTGATGTCGCACAGTTCGATACCTTTATCTGTCAGCCAGTCAATCGCACCCGGTGCCTGTTCAACAAACTCACGCAACAGCACTGGATTGTTTTTGAATTTGCCGCCTTTCAGCGTCTCTTCATAGAACAACTCTTTGCTGTCCTCGATGCCTTTCAGACGCTGGTAGCGGGTTTCCGCTGCGTTCATCCCGACCGAGGCTTTGATGGTGTTACCACCGATGGTCGGCATCTTCTCGATGATCACCACGCGCGCGCCATCATCATGCGCCTGAATTGCCGCTGCCAGACCGGCACCGCCACTGCCAACCACCACCACATCGTAGCTGACCGGTGCATTCGGGTTGCCACCCTCTTCAATGACATGCTCTTTGCTGGAGGTGGCCAGCGCACGGGATACGGCTTTTTTCAGCGCCTCACTCTGGGTGGTGGCACCGGTCACGGCATCAACGTGGGGGCTGTTTGCCACCAGAATGCGCGAACGCAGGCTCTCAAAAGTGCTGGTAAAGTCGACGTCCAGCGTGGCGTCCGGCACCAGCGAGATGTCGGTGATACGGTCGGTGTCCAGAGTGACGTTGATTTTCAGCTTCAGCGCTTCGGCTTCCACTTTCTCCTGGAACACGCCCGCTTTATATTTACGGCCAGTATCGCTCGTGTCGCGGATCATCGCGTCCACCAGCGAGAAGCGCCACAGCGGCTCAGGGATCACCAGCTCCTCGCGTTTGGTGCTGTCGATAAACAGCTCCATATGCTCGTTGCGGATAATCCGGTCGGCCCAGTCCGGGTAGGCGATACAGGCTTTACCAATCGCCACCAGATCGAAACCGTGCTCCAGCGCATTTTCCGCATCTTCTTTATTTACCACGCCGCCAACACCAATCACCGGAACTTTAGCCAGCGTCGGTGAGCGCAGCGCCAGGTATTTGGTGATCAACGGTGTCGGGTCTTGGGTATCAACAATCGACGGACGCAGCAGTTGGCCGACGGAGAAGTGCACATAATCCAGACCACGCGCCGCCAGTTTCTCCAGCAGATACAGGGTGTCGTCAAAACGAATACCCGGCACTTCCAGCTCTTCCGGCGAGAAGCGATAGCCGATGATAAAGTCGGCTGCCGCAAAGCGGTCCGCCATTTTATGGGTGATTTCCAGCACTTCCATCGGGAAGCGAGCACGGTTGTCGCGGCTACCACCCCACTTGTCATCGCGCTGGTTGGAGTTTGGTGAGTAGAACTGCTGAATCAGGTAAGTGTTAGCGCCGTGGATCTCAACGCCATCGAAACCGGCCTTGATGGCACGGTTCACCGCATCACCAAATTTAGTGATCATGACATCGACTTCTTCCGCCGTCAGCGCCTGGGGAGTCGGCGCACCTTCACGCGGTGCGGCAAGCGCGCTGGGCGCGACTGGCGTTTTACCGCCGATCAACGCGGGATCCACCATACGGCCACCGTGGTAGATCTGCAAAATGGCTTTGGAACCCTGAGATTTGATCGCATCAGCAATCCTGGCCAGGCCGGGGATTTTGTTGTCGCTATCGATGGCGATGGCGCCGGGGAAGGCCGGGCCACGGTTATCGATAAAACAGCATTCGACAATCACCGTGCCAATGCTGCCCGCACGTACACGATAATAGTCCACCAGGTCGCTGGTCACGCCGCCGTCAAAATAACCGGTACAGGTGGTCATTGGGGCCATGACCAGGCGATTTTTCAATACCGCGCCTTTCGGCAGTGTCAGTGGATTAAGAATCGGGGTGAGCGTATTCATGATAACAACTCCAAAATTTAAAAGTTTCGAATTCTGTCGCAGACGCAGTTATTTCAAATTTATTTAAGAGGTCCGATTTCATGTAAACAATATACCAATTTCTTTAGTTACATAATTAATAAATTTAGTTTTTTAACTTTTAAATTATTCTGGAAATAAACACTAAGACTGAATATTCGCCACTTAAAATGTTAGCGAAACGTTGTCAAAAATCAATTTTTTCATTTACATAGAAATTAATTTATGATAAATCATGACGTTATCAGACACACCCCAGATGACAACGCCTTCCGCCTTGAGCTTTATGGCGTCTTGTCACCAGCAGAAAAGAATTAAGTAAGGGTAAGAATATATGTCAAATACAAAAAGGATTTAATACTGAATCGATTTTTTGATCCAGATCAAAATGGAGTTTTTAATAAATCGCATCATATTTACATTACGCAATCCTCTCTCTTCAACATTGCAATTAAAGAAGCATTAAAGACGTAACGGCAGATTAAAAAAGTATCATCTGAGTAGAGCAAAGTAACACCTGTTTTCCCGGAACGTTAATCGCATTCTCCATAACTTGCAGACCAAAACTATGAAAACACAAACTATCCAGAATGAACCCCTAAAAGCGCCGCCTGCCGCGCCGGGGAATAAAAACCGGCTGCTGATGCTGTGCCTGCCGGTGGTTGTTGCTGTGCTGTTGTTACTGGTGCCCACACCGGAAGGACTCGAACCTTATGCGTGGCACTTCTTCGCAATCTTTGTTGGCGTGATTGTCGGCCTGATCTTCGAACCTCTGCCTGGCGCGGTGATCGGCCTGACCGGCGTGGTGGTGATCGCGCTGTTCAGTCAGTACCTGCTGTTTAGCCCGGCCGAGCTGGCGGATCCGAAGTTTAAAATGGCAGGCCAGTCCTTCAAATGGGCGGTCAGCGGCTTCGGTAACTCCACCGTGTGGCTGATCTTCGGTGCCTTTATGTTTGCCGCCGGTTACGATAAAACCCAGTTCGGTCGCCGCCTGGCGCTGATTCTGGTGAAATATCTCGGCCGTCGCAGCCTGACGCTGGGTTACGCCATCACCTTCGCAGACCTGTTGCTGGCACCGTTCACACCGTCCAACACCGCACGCAGTGGCGGCACCATCTATCCGATTATCGCCAACCTGCCGCCGCTGTACGGTTCAAAACCTAACGACCCGAGTGCGCGCAAAATTGGTTCTTATCTGATGTGGGTTGCCATCACCGCCACCTGTATCACCAGTTCTATGTTCCTGTCTGCACTGGCTCCCAACTTGCTGGCGCTGGCGCTGATAAAAAGCGTGGTAGGTTTTGATATCTCCTGGGGCATGTGGTTCCTTGCCTTCCTGCCGCTGGGTGTGCTGTTGATTCTCACCATGCCGCTGCTGGCCTACTGGCTCTATCCACCGGAAGTGAAACTGAACGATGAAGTGCCGCGCTGGGCAACAGCCGAGCTGGCAAAACTGGGCAAACTGTCGCGCAATGAAATCCTGCTGCTGGTGTTCGTGATTTCTGCGCTGCTGATGTGGATCTTTGCCACAGCCTGGATTGAACCGGCAATGGCCGCGCTGCTGGTGATTGTGCTGATGCTGTGGACCGGCGTACTGAACTGGAACGATATCACCAGCAACAAAGCTGCGTGGAACACCTTCGCCTGGTTCGCCACCCTGGTTGCCCTCGCCGATGGTCTGGCGAAAGTCGGCTTCATTGCCTGGTTGGGTAAAGAAGGCGGGCAACTGCTGCAAGGGTATGATCCACAAGTCTCTGCCGTGGTCTTACTGGTGGCTTTCTATGTACTGCACTACCTGTTTGCCAGCACCACCGCACACACCACTGCCCTGCTGCCAGCCATGCTGACCATTGCGGCTGCTATCCCAGGCATCAATATGCCGGTGTTCTGTCTGATGCTGGCGACCTCACTGGGTGTGATGGGTATCATCACCCCGTACGGTACTGGCCCCAGCCCGATTTATTACGGTAGCGGCTATCTGCCAACCAAAGACTACTGGCGTCTGGGCACCATCTTCGGTGCGCTGTTCCTGGTGCTGCTGATGCTGATTGCCTATCCGTGGATGGTGCTGATGTTCTGATGATGTTGCTTCGATGTTAAAAATCGCAGCCGCGAAAGAATGTTAAAATGCTATGATACTCGCCAGTCAGCCCTGAGCTGGGCTGGCGAGAGAAAAAACCTATAACGAATCGCTAATGATGTCGCCTGTCTTCTCTGTACCAGACGAGCGACACATAACTGAGTGAGCCAACATGTCGAACAAACCCTTCTACTATCAAGATCCCTTTCCTCTCGCCAAAGATGATACTGAGTACTACCTGCTCAGCCGCGATTACGTCTCCGTGGAGAAATTCGCAGGCGAAGAAGTGTTAAAAGTTGATCCGCAAGCGCTGACCCTGCTGGCGCAGCAGGCGTTCCACGATGCCTCATTTATGCTGCGCGCTGCCCATCAGCAACAGGTGGCCGCGATTCTGGCCGATGATGAAGCCAGCCAGAACGACAAATATGTCGCCTTGCAGTTCCTGCGTAACTCCGAAATCGCAGCCAAAGGCGTGCTGCCGACCTGTCAGGACACCGGCACCGCCATCATCATGGGTAAGAAAGGCCAGCGTGTGTGGACCGGTGGCGGCGACGAAGCGGCGTTGTCCCAGGGGGTGTACAACACCTTTATCGAAGATAACCTGCGCTACTCACAGAACGCCGCGCTGGATATGTACAAAGAGGTGAATACCGGTACTAACCTGCCGGCACAGATTGACCTTTACAGCGTTGACGGTGACGAGTACAAATTCCTGTGTATCGCCAAAGGGGGCGGCTCCGCCAACAAAACCTATCTCTATCAGGAAACCAAAGCGCTGATCACTCCGGCGAAACTGAAGAACTACCTGATCGATAAAATGATGTCGCTCGGCACCGCCGCCTGCCCGCCTTACCATATCGCGTTTGTTATCGGTGGCACCTCGGCGGAAAGCACGCTGAAAACCGTGAAACTGGCCTCCACCCACTACTACGATTCGCTGCCGACTGAAGGTAATGAGCACGGTCAGGCGTTCCGTGATGTGCAGTTGGAGCAGGAGTTGCTGGAAGCGTCGCAGAAACTGGGCCTCGGTGCGCAGTTTGGCGGTAAATACTTCGCGCACGATATCCGTGTGGTGCGTCTGCCACGTCATGGCGCGTCCTGCCCGGTGGGTATGGGGGTTTCCTGCTCGGCTGACCGCAATATCAAGGCGAAGATTAACCGTGAAGGCATCTGGATCGAGCAACTGGAGCATAATCCAGGCCGCTTTATCCCGGAAGAACTGCGTCAGCAGGGTGAAGGCGAAGTGGTCAACGTGGACCTCAACCGTCCGATGACCGAGATTCTGGCGCAACTTTCTTCCTACCCGGTATCGACCCGCCTGTCGCTGAACGGCACCATTATCGTGGCGCGTGACATTGCCCACGCCAAGTTGAAAGAACGTATTGATAACGGTGAAGGTCTGCCGCAGTACATCAAAGACCATCCGGTGTATTACGCAGGACCGGCCAAGACGCCAGAAGGTTATGCGTCAGGTTCACTCGGCCCAACCACCGCAGGCCGTATGGATTCCTACGTTGACCTGTTGCAGGCCAACGGCGGCAGCATGGTGATGCTGGCGAAAGGCAACCGCAGCCAGCAGGTGACAGATGCCTGCCATAAACACGGCGGCTTCTATCTCGGCAGTATCGGTGGCCCGGCAGCGGTACTGGCGCAGCAGAGTATCAAGAGCCTCGAATGCGTGGAGTACGCAGAACTGGGTATGGAAGCGATCTGGAAGATTGAAGTGGAAAACTTCCCGGCGTTTATCCTGGTGGATGACAAAGGTAACGACTTCTTCCAGCAGATCCATAACCAGTGTGCGGCCTGCGTGAAGTAACCTTATGGGGTGCGCAGTGATGCGCGCCCTTTCCCCCTGAATAAACCCCGCCGAATGGCGCGATAAATCGCACCGCTACAACTTATGCAAACTCGTCATATCGTGCGTGTTGGCAACGAGCCACAAATATTGCGCGATAAATCGCGCCGCTACGAAATGGTGCAATCTGCACTGCGATACAACAGCCTCACGTCGCCTGAAACCTCTCCCTGCGCGGTTTTTTACCTAACCCACTATTAATTAACTGATTAATTTTTATTCCCCGCATGGCACAATAATTGCTCACTTTTAATTATCTGATTAATTAAATTCGTGGCAACCGCCACATTCACGCCAACACCAGGAGAACGTTATGACGGTCGATGAAGCGATAGCGCTGTTTGACGCGCAGCGCGAAAAGATCTGGTTTGAACAACCGGCAGAAATTGCCGCACTCGGTAAGGGTGAAGTACCACGCGGTACCGGTTCCCGTGGTCAGTACCTCAGCACCATCATCTTCGCCGAAGGGGAAACCCGTACGCTAGCCGATGAGATGTTGTGGGGGCTGATTCGCGTCGGCGAGGACAACCCGGAGGCCGATCTAAAAACCCTGCAACTGCTGATCAAAGAGATCATGGGTTACAAAGCTAACTTCTTTGATTTCGTCAGCCTGCCGGATGCGGCCCGAATGCTGCACACTTATGTCGAGGTGGCGGGTGAATGTGAAACCCTGAGCGACCTGGTTCGTCTGTCGCACAGCGCCCTCTCCTGGGCCAACCGCCTGCATATGTGGGTCGATTTCATTCTTCCCTGGGGTCTCGGGGACGGTTTTCGTCGCGTCAACGCCTGATTGGGAGAGAGAAGATCATGAAACTGGCTATGCATGTTGCCGATAAGAAGATTTGTGTGATTGAGGTGTGGGAAGACAAAGTCCCCAACCTGGCGAAAGTGTTGCGTGAAAAGCTGCCGCTGAAAAGCGTGCTGCAACACGGCAAGTTGATTGGCGACATGGTGTTTTTCACCCTGCCGATCGTCGCCCCGTGGGAAAACAAATATCTGACGCAGGATGTTGGCAAACTGCGCCGTGAACAGTACGGCGAAGTGACCGGCGCGGTATGTTACTACAGCCCGCGCCAGCAGATGTGTGTGGTGTACGGCGACGATACCGCTGACGAGCCGCTGCCGATTTCCTATATCGGTCAGGTGATTGAAGGCAAACTCGAACTGCGCGTCACCGGCCTGGAAACCTGGTTTGATCAGGGACGTACTGTCGAGCTGAGCATCATTGATTAAGGGTTGAGCAACGCCTGCATGGCGCTGTCAATCTGTGCCGACGCGGCCGCAAAGCGCGCGGGCGCGCCGGCACAATGTCCGTAAGGTGAAACGAGAGTGCGTAACTCACCCTGACCTAATTCCGCTACCTCCAGTGCCGCCTCTTCCACCGTAAAATAACGATCGCTGTCGCACGGCATCACGATGCAACGCGCGCGGATACGCGCCAGCGCCGCACGCCAGTCTCCGTTTGCCAGCACACCAACATCGGCGTGATACCAACTGTGCAGGGCGCACAACAGATCATTGGCATCCAGCGCCTGATGATCCCGCTCCCAGTCCACCAGCAGCGCCTCCAGCGAGTCGAAGCCGAGATCGCGCCAACGCGCTTCACGAAAAAACGCAGCAGAATAGGCCCAGCCGGCATAGACGCGACCAAATACCGCCAGCCCGCGTAACGGAGGCTCGACATAGTGGCCGTCGGAAAACTGCGCATCGCAACGCAGCGCGGCCCGAACCCCCTCAAGAAACACCTGATTATTCGGCCAACAGCGCGCCGAACCGCACACCGCCAGCAGCGCCCGCACCTGTTGTGGTCGCGCCACCGCCAGATGCCAGGCCTGCATCGCCCCCATCGACCAGCCATACGCCAGCGCGATGCGGTTAATGGCGAGATGGTCAAACAGCAGCCGCTCCTGCGCCCGCAGGTTATCGACCAGCGTCACCGATGGAAAAGCCGCTCCCGGCTGCAAACGTGAGTTAGAAGGCGAGCTGGATACGCCATTACCGAGTTTATTCACCAACACAATAAACCAGTGCGTCGGGTCGAGCGTTTTTCCTGCGCCAATCAACGGTAAATAACGTTCATGGGTGCCGCTGTAGTAGCTAAAGATCACCACTGCATTGTCGCGTGCAGCGTTAAGCTGACCAAAGGTCTGATAACCAATGGCCGTCTCACGCAACGTTTCTCCGCTTGCCAGCGGCAGATCGCCGGGCGTATAAAAAGCGCATAAACCCATGCCGTTCTCCTGACTCAATATGGTAAAGTTAATTAATTAGTTAATTTCATAAGGATGTCGCCATGAAGGAAACTCCAGCCGCTGAACCTGGCAAGAAACTGCGTAAAACCCAGCGCGACGTCGCCGAGTTGTTGCAATCCTCAGCCTTTGATTTGTTCGCCACCCAGAACTATTCGTCGGTACGAATTAAAGATATCGCCACCGCTACCGGGCTGAACTCGGCGCTGATTTATTACTACTTCGGCTCAAAAGAAGACCTGTTTATCAAGGTGATTGAGTCCGCGGTGGAGCGTGCCTTTGTGCAGTTTGACGACATCAAAGCCAGCGCCAACGGGCCGCGCGACCTGATTTTTCTGTGGATTGAGATCCACATCCTCCAGTTCCATCTGTTGCAAAAACTGGCCAAAATCAGTCTGGATTACTCCAGCACCAATGGCCGCATCGCCAGCATTGATAAAGCGATTAAAAAGTTCTACGAAAAGGAATCGGTGATTCTGAAGAACACCATCAAAGAGGGGATCGCCAGCGGGTTGTTCCGTGAGGTGAACCCGGGAGATATGGCGATGCTGATCTCCACCTACCTTGATGGCGTGCTGTTCCGTAATGTGATGTTCCCCAATTTCAAATACAAACAGGCCATCAACGTGATGCGCAATTTTGTGTTTGAAAAGCTCGATGCCTGAGTTGCCGGTTAAATCCGCGCGATAAATCGCGCCGCTACGGGATGTTCATGATGTGTAGCGGCGCGATTCATCGCGCAATGTCGTGCGGGTTACCGATAAACCATTAAAAAATGGTGCTGTAGCGATCAATTTCCCACTGGCTGACATGCAGGTGATAGCTGTTCCACTCCTGCAACTTGTAGTGAATAAACTCTTTTTTCAGCGCTTCACCCAGCGTCGCAGCGACAAACGGGTCGGCATCAAAGGCTTCCACCGCTTCCAGCAAGTTTTGCGGCAGAAAATCGATGCCACGCGCGCGGCGCTCCGCTTCGCTGATGGCATACAGATTGTCTTCATTCGGCTGACGCGGATCGATCTTCTCGCGAATACCTTCCAGCCCGGCAGCTAACGCCAGCGTGGCCGCCAGATAGGGATTGACCGCGCCATCGGCATTACGCGATTCACAACGGCCACCACCGGCCGGGACGCGTACCGCGTTGGTGCGGTTATTGGAACCCCAGGAGTTAAACACCGGTGCCCACGAGAAGTAGCTCATCGCCCCCTGGCGTACCAGACGTTTGTAGCTGTTGACCGTCGGGGCAAAGGCAGCGCACAGCGCACGGCCATGCTTCAACAGCCCGCCGATAAAGTGATAACCGGTATCACTCAGGCCCAGGCCCCAGGGATCATCCGCGCTGCTGGCGTCGCGTTTAAACACGTTGGCACCGGTATTGATGTCATACAGCGACATATTGAAGTGCGCGCCGGTGCCGGTTTTATCGGCGAACGGCTTCGGCATGGTGGTGGCGATCAGCCCGCGCTGTTTGGCGTAATGCTTCGCCATAAAGCGGAAGAAGATAAAACGATCGCAGGTGGTCAGCGCATCGGCGTAGTTGAAGTCGAACTCGTATTGCGAGTTGCCATCTTCGTGGTCAAGCGAATAGAGATCCCAGCCCAGCGCGTTGATGGTGGAGGAAACCTCATCCAGCCAGCCAAACTGGTCCACGAAGCCCTGCAAGTCGTAGCAGGGCTTGTTGAGTTTGTTATCCGGTTCCGGCACCACCAGCCGACCATCCTGTTCCCGCTTCAACAAATAAATTTCGCACTCGATGCCGAGGTTAAACCCAAAACCCAGGGCGTTAGCCTGTTTAATCACGTTCTGCAACGCCACCCGCGTGCTGAGCGCATAGGGTTCGCCCTGAAAGTGGTTATCGGCGGGCATCCACGCAATCTTCGGTTCCCAGGGTAACTGGATGATGTGGTCGAGATCCGGCACCGAGGTCAGTTCATCTTCGTGCGGCGACTGACCCAGACCGTCCAGCGCATAGCCGGTGTAACGTTCGGAACCCTGTGCCATCTGATCCAGATGACCAATCGGCACCACTTTACCCTTGGGGACACCGTGAATGTCCACGTACGCGCCCATGCAGTACTCCACCCCTTTAGCCATCAGGGCCTGTTTGATCTCGGCGATCTGTGCTGCGCTTTTCATTGGTGCCCTGCCTTAGTCATGTTCAACAATAGAATGGGGAATATATGGGGCGTCGAGCGCGGCGATTTCGTCAGCGCTTAACGTCAGATCCAGCGCCGCCAGTGCGTCGCTCAAATGCAGGGGACGGGTGGCTCCAATCACGGCCGCCACCACCGCCGGACGGCTGTAGATCCATGCCAGCGCCACCTGTGCCATCGGCACGCCACGCGCCTGCGCTACCTGCTCCACCGCGCGGATCACCGCGCTATCGGCGTGCTCAGTCGCGGCATAGAGAAAATCGGTATAGCTGTCGTCGGCACCACGCGTACTCGACTTCGCCGCCTCCACCGGGCGGGCCAGCCGTCCGCGCGCCAGTGGGCTCCAGGGCGTCACCGCGACCCCTTCCGCCTGACACAGCGCCAGCATTTCGCGTTCTTCTTCGCGATAGATCAGGTTGAGGTGGTTCTGCATGGCGATAAAACGGCTCCAGCGTTCGTACTTCTGGATTTGCAGCGCCTTGCTGAACTGCCATGCGAACATGGACGACGCTCCGAGGTAACGCACCTTGCCAGCCTTCACCAGGTCGTTGAGCGCCTCCAGCGTCTCTTCAATCGGCGTGTCATTATCCCAGCGGTGGATTTCATACAAGTCGATGTAATCGGTGCCGAGTCGGCGCAGGCTGTGATCGCACTCCTGCATAATCGCCTTACGCGACAACCCCTTGCTGTTTGGTCCACTGCGCATTGGGTTATACAGTTTGCTGGTGATCACCACTTCATCGCGGGAGGCGAAATCACGCAGCGCACGACCAAGGATCTCTTCACTCGCCCCTTTGGCATAGATATTGGCGCTGTCGAAAAAGTTGATGCCCTGCTCCAGCGCGGCACGGATCAGTTCGCGGCTGGCGGCTTCATCCAGCGTCCAGCTCCGGCCACTGCGCGCCGGTGGCGCATAGGTCACCGTCCCCAGACAGAGCGCAGAGACATCCAGGCCGGAGTGTCCCAGCTTCAGATAACGCATTGCCTGCTCCTCACTCCGCCATGCGGATTTTCAGGTAATTGGCCAGATGCCAGACGGTGGTTTCGAGGTGGCTCAGGCGTCCCGGACGTGCGAGACGGGAACGGCTACCGCGCTGCTGCTCGGCGTTGATCCACTGGTCTTCATCGATAATCGCCAGGCTGCCCTGCTTCATCGTCGCGGCGGTCTGAGGAAAATCCTCCCGCGCCGCAGACGCCTGCGATACCAGCACCACGCGGTGCCAGCGAGTAGCATGTGGCGACACCGGCAGAATGGCACTGATGGAGAGACGATCCGGATTCAGTGAGATCAGGCAGTTGGGAAACAGCAGCAGCAATTCACTGAAGCGCATCTGCTCGTCGCTCAGGCCACTGAACGGTTCCAGACCGGCGGTCAGGATCTCGCTCAGTTCACCGTTTTTCCGCAGCGGCTGATGACAGATGGTCCAGCCCGGGCCTTCATCAATGATCGAACTGAGTCGACCGGGAAAGCTATCCTCCAGCGTGGTGCGATGCACCGCCGCATGGTGGTAGCACTCCATAAACGTTTCGATCGCCATTTTCCAGTTGTACGGACAGTCGTAATCCAGCGTGTAAGCGGTTACCAGATCGGCGACGTGGTAGCGTTGAAAACGTTCGGTGAGCGGTGCCAGCCGGGGTGCCAGCGGCTGGGCATCGGCGTTGAAGGTGACAAAGATCATGCCGAACACCACCTCATGGCGGATCTTCGGCAGGCTGCACTGCTGACGGTCAAAGTCCTGCGCCTGATTCATGGATGGCGCGCCACTCAGCTTGCCGTGGGTGTTGTAGGTCCAGTTGTGGAATGGACAGATAAATGAACGGCTGTTGCCGCTGCCGTGCGCAATCGGCGCCCAGCGATGCAGACAAACGTTGGAGAACACCGCAATGCCAGCGTCGTTCCGCAAAATCAGTAACGGCTCGCCCACCACATCCAGCGTGAAGAAATCATTCAGGTTAGCAATTTGCGACTCATGGCCGACAAATAACCAGTCCTGGCGGAACACTTTGTCTTCTTCGAGACGGAAAAAACTGTCGCTGTTATAGGCTTCTGGCGGCAGGGTTTCTGCACGGCTGGCATCATGGCGTTGCTGCTCCAGCATCCGTTGCAGAATGCTGTCACCGTCATCAAACACCACATCAATCTTCTCGCGATACATTTCACTCTCCTCTGGCGGTACGAAAGGTCAATGGACCAAGCTCTTTTTCCAGCAGCGGCACGACCCGCTCGCCAAACAGCGTCAGCGAACGACGCGCATCAGCAATCGGCATATCGCCAAACTGGAAGAAACAGTTGTAGTGGCTGGGACGGAGGGTGCGGATCTCCGCCAGCATGCGCTCAGCGACGGTTTCCGCATCGCCAATCATCAGGTTATTGCTCACCGTCTCCAGCGAAGGTTCATCTGCTAACGCTGGCGCGTGGATAAACGCCTGCTCGCTGACGCTGGTGTTCTCGCGCAACGCCGCGATCATGCGCGCGACAAACAGCGCGCGTTCCGCTGCGGCATGGGCCTGCTGGCGGTTGTCACAAACGTGGATATATTGCTGCACCGCCACCGGCATCGCCGCGTCGAGGCCCGCCTGCTGCCAGCCGAGACGCGCATCGGCCACCATCTGCTGCAATTTGTGAGTGCCGCGATAACCCGCAGTAAAAAACGGCGTCGCCTGCCAGCGCTGAAACTGCGCAATCAGTTGCGGATTGGATGAGGTGAGGTACAGCGGCGGTAAGGGTTTCTGCAACGTGTCGAGCAGAAAATCGGTACGCAGCGGCTGACCAAAACGGTCTGGCGAGTGGGTATAGCCCTGGGTCAGGGCATCGCTGATAAACTGCCAGTGCGCCAGTAGTTGCTGACCACGGGTTTCTACATCCAGTCCATAGCGGTCAAATTCCCACGCCTGATAACCGCTGCCTATACCCAGCACCAGCCGCCCTTCCGTCAGGCGATCGACCAGCGCAATCTCCTGCGCAATACGCATCGGCTGGTACAACGGCAATACCACCACCGCCGTACCCAAGCGGATACGCCGCGCATAACCGGCCATATGTGCCACCAGCATCAGCGGCGATACGCTGAGCGAGTAGTTGGTGAAGTGATGCTCGGCAAACCACGCGGTATCGAAGCCGATCTCCTCCGCCAGCAGCACCATGCTGCGCATATCCTCAATCACCCCCTGTACACCGCGCGGGTTGTCTTTATACGACATCAGGTTGAACAGACCGAGTTGCATCATTAACCCCTTGTCCAGCGATAGTGATGTTCCACACGCGCCTGCACCAGACTGAGCACGGTGGTGGCGGCGAGATACCAGATACAGGCAACAATCAGCAGCGGGATGTTTTCGTATGTGCGTGAGTAGATCGCCTGCGCCGAGTAGAGCAAATCCGAGAGCGAAATCACGCTCACCAACGAGGTGGTTTTCAACATGCCAATCACCTGGTTGCCGGTGGGTGGTATGATGAACGGGATGGCCTGCGGCAGGATCACCCGCTTCAGATACTGGCCGCGTGTCATACCCAGCGCCCGGGCGGCCTCCTGCTGGCCATCATCCACCGAGGAGATCCCGGCACGGATGATCTCCGCCATATAGGCCGACTCATTCAGTCCAAGGCCGAGAATCGCTGCGGCCAGCGGAGTGATCAAATCGTTGGTGCTCCCGCTCCACAGGGTAAACAGGCCGGGGATCCCCAGGCTGACCTGCGGATAGAGCGCCGCGAGGTTGTACCAGAAAATCAGCTGCACCAGCACCGGCGTGCCGCGAAAGAACCAAATCCAGCCGCGGCTGAAACCCACCAGCAGCGGGTTACTGGAGAGGCGCATCACCGCCAGCAGCACGCTGAGTACAATCGCCAGCACCATGATCACCAGCGTCAGCCAGAAGGTGGTCCACAGACCGAGCAGGATGGTGGGTGAGAACAGGTATTTACCCACCGTCGCCCAGGCGAAATTAGGGTTGGTGATCATCGAATGCGCTACCAGCGCCAGCAGCACCGCCAGCACCAGTGCGGAGATCCAGCGACCGGGATAGCGCTGTGCCACCACATGGCGGCCATGATCCGCTGGTGTGCGCGTGGCATTCAGCGGGGAAGTCAGGGTTTTATCCGTCATCAGCGTTCTCTTCATCGTTTTAACCGGACAAATTTAATTAACTGATTAATTAAGATCTACAGTCTGCCTGCGCATCTGTCAATCATTCGGTGCTCACTGCCTGCACTCGGGCGAGAAAATCTCGGGTACGGGGATGGCGTGGTGCGGAAAAAAAGTGTTTAGATTCCGCCACTTCAATGATTGCGCCGTTGTCCATAAACGCGACACGATTGGCGACATCACGCGCAAAACCCATCTCATGGGTGACAATCACCATCGTCATACCGTCACGCGCCAGATCGCGCATCACCGCCAGCACTTCCCCCACCAGCTCAGGATCGAGCGCGCTGGTGGGTTCATCAAACAGCATCAGCGACGGCTTCATCGCCATCGCCCGTGCAATCGCCACCCGCTGCTGCTGACCACCCGACAGCGCCGCCGGACGCGAATGGTAACGATGGCTGAGCCCGACGCGATCCAGCAGCGCTTTGGCCTCCGCCATCGCCTGGGCGCGCGGCACTTTTTTTACCGTCATCGGCGCTTCCATCACGTTTTCCAGCGCCGTCATATGGCCGAACAGATTAAAGCGCTGAAACACCATGCCAATATTGACGCGGTTACGCGCCACCTCAGCCTCCTTCAGTTCGTACAACTTTTCCCCCTGCAATCGGTAGCCGACCATACCGCCATTGACCCACAGCTCACCGCCGTCAATCTTTTCCAGGTGATTGATACAGCGCAGGAAGGTGGATTTTCCCGAGCCGGAGGGGCCAATCAGACACACCACCTCGCCTTGTTCAACGCTGAGATCCACCCCTTTGAGGATCTCCACGCCGTGAAACGATTTGGTGACCTGCTGCGCATCCACCATCAGCGTTTTGCTCATCTCGCCTCCTGTTCGGTCATGTACCAGGTATTCAGGCCACCGCTGTCGAGGATCAGCATCTGGCCGGTGAAAGAGGCCGTGGTGGCCAGAAATGCCACGCTGCGCGCCACCTCATCACTGCTGACCGGACGTTGCAGCGGCAAGCGCGCCACCTCCTGCGCCAGCAGTGGCTCCTGGGTAGCCCAGTGACTATCCGGGTCACGAATCGGTCCCGGACTGATGCCGCACACGCGGATACCGCGAGGTGCCCATTCAATCGACATTTGCGCCGTCAGATTCACCACGCCCGCCTTCGACGGACCAAAGGCACCCGCATTGGGGTAGCAACGATGGGCAGACGCACCGGCGATATTGATAATCACTCCACCGGGTGCCATGCGCCGCACCGTTTCGACACTCATCACAAAGGTGCCGGTTAGCTGGGTATTCAGCACCTGCTGCCACTGTTCATCGCGCAGTTCCAGCAACGGAGCCGCCGCAGTTGATCCGGCGTTATTGACCAGCAGACTCGGTGCGCCAAGCACGTTGACCACCTCGTCGAGAACCTGCTGCACCGCCGGGCGATCGGTGATATCGACCCGCCAGAAAGCCGCCCGCGCGCCCTGCGCCGTCAGTTTGTCCACCGCGTGTTGCGCCGCCTCGACATCGCTGCGCACCAGCAGCGCGATGGCATAGCCCTGCCGCGCCAGTTCGCGGGCAATACACAGGCCGACACCGCGTGAACCGCCGGTAATCAGCGCGGTTTTTACGCTGTGCATAATCTTGCCTCCTCGGTTAATGCCTGACGGCGTGCCAGCAGCGACGAACCGCAGATATAGCCCCAGGTCAGGTTGGGCCCGAGCGTGGTGCCTGCGCTGACCGCTTTGCTGCCGATCGGATTAGCCATCGCCGCCCCGGCACAATACAAGCCCGCCAGTGGCCGACCATCGCGATGCAGCACATTACCGCTGGCATCGGTACGCGGCCCGCCTTTGGTGGCAAGGAAGGTGCGGTTGAACGGTATGGCGATAAACGGGGCATGGCAGATCGCCGCTAATCCCCCCTGCAAGCGCCGGTCAGCTTTGCCATGCGCAGCACTCAGATGACGGGAAAAATCTTCATCAATGCCCCGGGCGCAACTGTGGTTAAACCGCGCCACGCTGGCCTCCAGTGCACCCGCAGGCAACGCCAGTTGTTGCGCCAGTTGCGTCAGCGTCGCGGCCTGCCGCAGCCAACCCGGTGTACGCCAGCGGTAGTAACGCAGCAGCGGTGCCCGGCGTAGCAAACGAGCGTCGCTGATCAGCCAGACCGGCAGATGGCGCGGCAACCCCTGCGCATCACGCGCATCCAGCGCCGCACCGAGGTTAAAAACAAATTCATTGGTGAAACGCTGACCGTGGCGATCGACCAGAATGGCGTTGGGTTCGTAATGGAAGAAAACAGACAACCCGCTCCACGGCTGGCCTGGCGCGGCGGGTATACCGCCCCCGATATTGGCCTGATCCATATGCGCCAACTGCGCACCTGCGCTTTCCGCCATACGCTGCCCATCGCCGCTGTTATCGCGGGGGCTGGCGATAAAATCATACGGACCTGGGAAATGCTGCTGCCGTTGCTGCGCATCCCACTCGAAACCGCCGCTGGCGATCACTACGCCACAACGCGCCTCAATCTCCCGTTCCTCGCCCTGATGCCGGTAACGCACGCCCGTGACCTGATGGCTACCGCGCATCAGTAAGCCCTGCACCGCTGCCTCAGTGATAAACTCGCAGCCCGCCGCCTGACAGCCATCAAGCAACCCGGCCACCAGCGCCGCGCCTTTGGTCAGTTCCCCACGCCACTGTCGCCGGAGCAGACGCGGCAACGCGCGCAGATACGTCCGTATCGGCTGATGCCAGAGGTCACTCGTCAGCAGTTCGTGGTAGGAAAACAGGCGCGGTAACGGCGTGGGACGTAAGCGCCACGGACGTTGCGGTTGCAACGGCATGGGTGCCAGCATCCGCCCCTGCTGTTTGGCTCCCGGCAGCGGCCACAGTGGATCGCCCTCTGGCGTCAGGGCGAAACGCAATGCGCTGTGCTGCTCGACAAACGCCAGCATCAACGGAGCTTGCTGCGCCAGCGCCTGCCAGAGCGTGTCCTCGCTCGCCTGCCAACCTTCAGGCGCACTGGCACGCAGATAATCGAGCGCCTCTTGTGATGAATCGGCCAGGCCGGCGGCCAGGGCGTGATGGTTGGCTGGCACCCAGGTGGCCCCGCCAGACATCGCTGTGGTGCCGCCCAACCAGGCGCTTTTTTCCAGCACCAGTACCGACAAACCGCCCACCGCCGCCCGCAGTGCGGCGCTTAGCGCCGCACCACCGGAACCGATCACCAGCACATCACACTGGCGACCCCCACTCATAATGGCTGTGTGCTGGTGAGGTTGATGCCGGGTTTATCCAGCTTCATCGCCTCCAGATCCCACTTCTCCATGATCTTGTCGTAGGTGCCGGTTTCATGCAGCACGTTAAGCGCCTTCAGCAGCACCTCCGCCAGTTGGGTGTTCTCTTTCGCCACCACAATACCGAGGTAGTATTTCGGCATCAGTGGCATCTGCACGGTGCGAATGGGATGCGGGGCTTTTTGCTTGATGTCATCCACCGAGGCGGCATCGTTCAACACAAAATCCACCCGGCCCGAATAGAGACCGAGCAGGACCGCATCAGCCGACGGCAGCGTCACCTGTTCGATCGCCGGTTTGCCGTTTTTGGTGCAGTTCGGGGTGTAGATCTCGCTGATGGCTTTTTCGAAATCGGTACCGGTTTGCACGCCCACTTTCAGGCCGCACAGGGTCAGCGGATCGTTGGTGATGGATTTTTCGGTCGCCAGCGTATACACCTCGCTGGTGGCGTAGGCGTAGTTAACAAACGACACCTGCTTTTCACGTTCGGCGCTGTCGGAGATACACTCCATTGCCACGTCATAACGACCGCTTTTTACGCCCGGTATCAGCCCGGCGAAATCGATCGAAACCGGTTTGACTTTGATACCCAGCACCTGGCCGATCGCGTCCCACAGGTCCGGCTCAAAGCCGACCATGGTTTTATTGTCTTCCGCGAAGGATTCGCACGGCGGGTAGTGAGCATCAGTGACCAGATTGAGGGTTTTGCTGCTACGGATTTTTTCGGGTAACTGCGCATGCAGGGAGGCATGCATTTTGAGTGGCGCATCGGCGGCCTGCGTGGAAAATTGCGTCAGTGCAGAAACCAACAGCGATGCAGCAACAACCAGACTTTTCATTCTCATGCTTTTAACTCCAGTAGAAAGGCGCGATGCCTGAAGACCCTGATGATTTAAAAAAGCAAAAAAGGAAGACGGTGCGCAGGAAGAATTGCAAGCGTTATGCCAGTTTTTAAATAACTGATTAATTAATCATGAGAGCAGAGAGCACAAGGGATGAGGCGTGAGACGGCAGCGGGTGCGGCCTGGCACGTTGAACAGAGAATCACCAACGGAGTGCATAAAGTGAGCTGATGGTGCAAAAAAACACCGCGGCGCGATCAGCGCCGCCAGGGGGGATAAATTGTAGCGGCACGATTTATCGTGCAATTTGGTGTGCAGTGTGGGGGGACAAAACGCGCGATAAATCGCGCCGCTACGGTACATTGCACATATTTGTAGCGGCACGATTTATCGTGCAATTTGGTGTGCAGTGTGGGGGACAAAACGCGCGATAAATCGCGCCGCTACGGTACATTGCACATATTTGTAGCGGCACGATTTATCGTGCAATTTGGTGTGCAGTGTGGGGGACAAAACGCGCGATAAATCGCGCCGCTACGGGAGCGTGGGGAAATGGCAGCGGGTAACCCCGCTGCCAGCTTCATCAGAAGAAACCGAGTGGTTGGGTGCTGTAACTCACCAGCAGGTTTTTGGTTTGCTGATAATGATCGAGCATCATTTTGTGGGTTTCACGGCCAATTCCCGATTTTTTGTAGCCGCCAAACGCCGCATGTGCCGGGTAGAGATGATAACAGTTGGTCCAGACGCGGCCGGCTTTAATCGCGCGTCCCATCCGGTAAGCCCGGTTGATATCGCGTGTCCAGACGCCCGCACCCAGGCCATACATGGAATCATTGGCTAAGGCGATAGCTTCGGCTTCATCTTTAAAGGTCAGGATGCCGACCACCGGGCCAAAGATTTCTTCCTGAAACACCCGCATGCTGTTGCTGCCTTTCAGCAGCGTCGGCTGAATATAGTAACCGCTGGCGAACTCTTCTCCGACACTCTCGATGCCACCGCCGTGCAGCACCTCAGCCCCCTCACGTTGGGCAATTTCCAGATAGGAGAGGATTTTGTCGAACTGCTGCTGTGACGCCTGTGCACCGATCATGGTTTCGGTGTCGAGCGGGTTGCCACGTTTAATGGTTTTGATGCGTTTCATCACCGCCGCCATAAAGGGTTCGAAAATCGATTCCTGTACCAGCGCGCGTGACGGGCAGGTACAGACTTCGCCCTGATTAAGGAAGCCCAGCACCACCCCTTCCGCCGCTTTCTCAATAAAGCTCTCCTCGGCCTGCATAATATCTTCGAAGAAGATATTGGGTGATTTACCGCCCAGTTCGACGGTGGACGGGATCAGGCTTTTCGCCGCCAGTTCAAGAATATGGCCACCGGTGGCGGTTGAACCGGTAAAGGCGATTTTGGCGATACCCGGGTGCGATGCCAGCGCTTCACCGGCTTCTTTACCGTAGCCATGCACCACATTGATCACTCCCGGCGGGACCAGGTCTTTGATCAAATCAAGGAACAGGGTGATGGATAGCGGCGTCTGTTCTGCCGGTTTCAGCACCACGCAGTTTCCCGCCCCAAGTGCCGGAGCCAGTTTCCACGCAGCCATCAGCAACGGGAAATTCCACGGGATAATCTGCCCTACCACGCCCAGCGGCTCGTGGAAGTGGTAAGACGCCGTGAACTCATCAATCTCCGAAGCGGTGCCTTCCTGTGCGCGCACACAACCGGCGAAATAGCGGAAATGGTCCACCGCCAGCGGCATATCGGCAGCGAGGGTTTCACGCACCGGTTTACCGTTATCCCAGGTTTCATTCACCGCCAGATATTCGAGGTTTTCCTCCAGCCGATCGGCGATCTTCAACAGTACCAGGGAACGTGCCTGCGGGGAGGTTTTGCCCCAGGCCTCTGCGGCGGCATGGGCGGCAGCGACAGCATTATCAATATCCTCACGGTCGGAGCGCGGAAACTCGCCAATCGACGAGGCATTAATCGGCGAGGTGTTGACGAAGTAGTTACCGTTCACCGGTGCCACAAACTCACCGTTGATAAAGTTGCCATAGCGTTTTTGGAGTCTAATCAGAGAACCTTGTTCTCCAGGTGCAGCGTAACGCATGATGTTTCTCCTTGCGGGACAGAGGTTTTGTGTAACAACTGCGAAACTTATTATTAACATTGATCGATCAATAGCACGCTGTCAGATCTGCCGGTGGGAAACTGTGACACCGCGCGATAAATCGCGCCGGTTTGCTGCCTGGAAAATTCCGACTTTTGCCGGTTATGCAGTAAAAAGCGGAACATGTCCGATAAATAGGGTCAATATGAAGCAGGACACTAACCAGGAGAAAGAGATGTTGGCTTCAGCCCTGACGTTAATGCGCGCCAAAGCAAATTTTGTTCATCAGTTCATTCGCAACCCCCGCAAAATGGGCAGCATCACGCCCTCCTCCGCGGCATTATGTCGAACCATGACCGATGCGGTTAACTGGGATCGTAGCCTGCGTATTGCTGAATTGGGTGCGGGCGATGGGGTGCTGACGCGACAGATTCTGCAACGCATGTCGCCACAGGCCCAACTGGATGTGTTTGAAATCAGCCCGGAGTTGGTGAAGACGTTACGTGCTTTACCGGATGATCGTATGCAGGTACGCGCCTGTTCGGCGGAATATCTGTCCGGTGAATATGATGCGATTTTTTCCGGCCTGCCGCTGCTGTCACTGCCGGTAGCGACCCGAGACGCCATCCTGCAAGCCGTGCATGATGCGCTGGGACCGCGCGGCGTCTTCGTACAATTTCAGTACACTTCGCTCACGCAACCCAGCTTGTCCCGTTATTTCACCTGGCAGCGCCAGCGGGTGCTAAAAAACGTGCCACCCGCCTGGGTTTATCGCTGCACCCGTCATTACGCGCCCTGAGCCTGCACGCGCGGCTGTGGCCGCGTTTGCTGCCAGAAGCGATGCAGCAGTTCCCGCGCCCAGTCTTCACCCGTCAGCTCACTCCCCTCATCCGCCACGCCTGCCGGTAAACAGGCGGTCATGATGCCGCGGGTAAATTCAGGGTGAAACTGTACCGATAATGCCTGCGCGGAATAACGCAGAATCTGGCAGCCATCCAGTTCGGAGGAAGCCAGGACCCGCGCCTGGGCCGGTGGTGTGATCACCGACTGACGATGTGACAGCCAGGCATGAAAATCGTCCGGCAGGGTTGCCAGCCAGGGATCTTGTGCCGCCTGCGCATGGCGGGTCAGGGGTTTCAGGCCACGTTCCCAGCCATTGGGGTTATCCGCAACTTTACCACCCAGCGCATAGGCCATCAGTTGATGTCCATAGCAAACCCCCAGCAGTGGCAGCTCCGCCTCCAGCGCCGCCCGAATCCAGGCTGCGGTGCGTTCACTCCATTCCGCATGGTCGGTCACCATCGCCCAGGAGCCACTGAGGATCGCGCCGCTGACGCGATCAAAAGCGGGCAACTCATCACCGAGGTGCGGTCGCACGATCACATAGTCGCCGGGCTGAAGCGCCAGCGCATCAATAAACCAGACGGGTTGTTCACCGATTTGCGCCACAACGGCCGGTGGCGGTACTTCAAGTTGAATCAGGGCAAGGGGTAAAGCGCGGGTCTGTGTCATTCCGAAGACTGTCCTCTGCAAGGTCACGTTTCGGAAAACCAGTCTGACAGTAATTGCCTGCAATGTGTAGATTTTTTGCGGGAAAGCATCGAGAGAAAATATTTTTGCCTGCGCTGCACCAACCACACCGCTTCATGCCATCATTAGCCGGTGACAACAGAATTTCCGTGAAGGATGACATTGTGGCTGTGCGGCATTTTTTTCTGGTCCTGCTGGTGGTATCCATCTGGGCCTTCAACAACGTGGCGATAAAGTGGGGATTGCTGGAACTTCCGCCACTGTTTTTGACCTGGATGCGTTTTGTGGTGGTGGCGATCATGTTGATCCCCTTCTGCCGCATCACCCGTGAGCAGTTGCCGTGGCTGTTGCTGCTGGCCTTCACCTTTGGTTTTCTGCACTTCTCGCTGCTGTTTGTCGGCATGCGCTACACCGACGCCGGCACCGGTGCCATTGTGGTCCAACTCGGCACGCCGATAGCCATGCTGCTGGCGATGGTGGTACTGAAAGAGAAGCTACGCCTGGTGCAATTACTTGGCATCGCGATTTCATTAAGCGGCGTGGTGGTGCTCTCCGGTAGCCCCACCATTCCCGCCTGGTGGGTATTGTGTATCCTGCTGTGCAGCGCCACCGGCTGGGCGGTGAGCAATATGATTGTGAAGAAATCGCCGCCGATTAAACCCTTGACCCTGACCGGCTGGATTTCATTTCTGGCCGTGCCGATCGTGGGTGTCGCCTCCTGGCTTACCGAGTCGCAACAATTTTACGCCCTCGGGCACGCGGGCTGGCGTGGCTGGTTTGCGATTCTTTACAGCGCCCTCGCCTCATCTATCATTGCCTATACCCTGTGGTACACGTTGCTGAAAAAGTACAACGTCAACCTGATAATGCCCTACTCGCTACTCACCCCGGTGCTGGCCGTGCTGATGGGCGTGGTGGTTCTGGGCGATAGCCTGAACAGTTTTAAGATCCTCGGCGCATCGCTGGTGGTGTTGGGCACGGCAATTGCGGTGATTAACCTGCGCAATCTGCGGATGCACGCGCGCTTTCCGCGCCTGCGCCGTCGCTAAGATCCCGCTCTGATTGACCCGGAGGCTTCGCATGGATTACCAACTCGCTGCCGCACTCTGGCAGCACATGTGGCAAGGATTACGAGGCACAGCTGATACCCCGCCGCCCCTCACCTTTTCTCAGGCCGACACCTTCCCTTCGGCCTATGCCGTCAGCGAACTGGCGGCCACCAGCATTGGACTGGCGACCCAGGCGGTGAGCGATCTGCTGGGACGTTCGGCTCCGGTGAGTGTCAATGTGCGTCTGGCCTCGCGCTGGTTCCAGCACAGTTTTATACCGCTTAACCGCCCACCGGCGGCATTGTGGGATCCGTTCGCCGGGGATTACGCCACGCGTGATGGTTGGATCCGCCTGCATACCAACGCCAGTCATCACCGCCAGGCGATGGAGAAGGTGCTTGGTGTGCATCGCGATCGCACGGCACTGGCAACTGAAGTGCTGAACTGGTCGGCAGCAGCCCTGGAACAGGCGGTGGTGGATGCCGGCGGTTGCGCTGCACAGATGCGCAGCGTCGAGCAGTGGCAGCAGCATGCGCAGGGCATTGCCGTAGGTCAGGAGCCGTTGTTCGCGCAACAAGCCACCGCGAGCGGAGAGATTCCCGACTGGCCGCTCAGCGCAGCACGTCCGTTACGGGGCATCCGCGTGCTGGATCTGACGCGCATCATCGCTGGCCCGGTCGCCACACGTTTTCTCGCCAGCCTGGGTGCCGAGGTGCTGCGCATCGATCCTCCCGACTGGCAGGAACCCTCGCTGGAAGAGGAGATCACCAGCGGCAAACGCTGTGCGCGGCTTGATTTGAAAAGTGTGGTCGGACTGGATCAGTTGCGCACGCTGCTCAGTCAGGCTGATGTACTGGTGCACGGCTATCGCGCCGATGCGCTGGAAAATCTCGGACTGGATGCCGCCACTCGCCAGCAACTCGCGCCGGCACTGGTTGATGTCAGCCTGAATGCCTGGGGCTGGCGCGGCCCGTGGCGTAACCGACGCGGTTTCGACAGTCTGGTGCAGATGGCTTGCGGCATTGCACATCAGGGGATGCAGTGGAGCGGCAGCACCAAACCCACACCTTTGCCGGTGCAGGCGCTGGATCACGCCACCGGTTATATGCTGGCAGCCGCCGTGCTGGAGGGATTACGTCAGCGCCGCCTGAATGGCACGGGCTGGCAGGCACGTCTGTCGCTGGCGCGCACCGCTCTGCTGTTGCAGCAACACGGCTTTGCCCCCAGCGGAACGCAGAACGGCATCACGCCGCAGCCTGATGATGTGCTGCCAACGCTGGAAATCACCCATTGGGGGATCGGTGAGCGGCTGCGTGCGGCGTCATACCTGCCCGGCACGCCGCAGCTGTGCGCTACGCCGGGCGTCCCGCTCGGCAGCAGCGCCGCTCGCTGGTAACTTATTCCGCGTCGCCGGCTTCTTCCGCCAGCTCGTCACGCATCGCCTGAATCGCTTCGCGGCTCAGCATCGCCAGGGTGCGATAAAACGCGGTGCTGGCGTGCGCCTCCACCTTGCCAAGGAAGGTGCCGCACCACGGCAGCAGGTAGTCATCAAACAACGCCGTTTGCGCGGCAGATTCATCTTCCGCCGACTGATCTTCCAGCCAGGATGCCGCCAGCAGCAGTACGCCGAAATGATCGGCAGGCGCGTCGCTCAGTGGCATGCCGCGAGAGCTGAGAAACGCGCGCACCTCCGCTTCGGTCGCACCATTCGGCCACTGTGAGGCATAGGGCGGCACGCTACAGTCGCTGCCGACAAATAACGCGTTATAGTCGGCGGCCAGCGCCTGTGGGTCGCTATTCTGCTGCAACCGGGTCAGCAGCTCATCCTGCTCCAGCGGCCACTGCGCCTGTAATTTCCCCTCACGCAGTAAGGTGAACAGGGGCACCAGCAGCGGGTCCTGCGGCTGACGATTGAACAACGAGCCGATGACACGGCAGAGAATGGAAAACTCATTCATGCAACAGAATTCCTTGAGGCAAAAAAGTTAAAAATCCGCCAGTTCGGCAATATGCTTGCCGGTACGCTGTTCGAGAAAATCGAGCAGGCGGCGCGGCGTGACATTTAACACGCGATCTTCCGGAAAATCCACTTCACGCGCGATACGCAGGCAATGTTCGAAATTTCCGAGGGTAAAGGCGGTATGGGAGTCGGAACCAAATGCCAGACGCCCACCGGCATCGCGTACCGCTTCGGCGATAGCACGGCAGTTAGGTTCACTGCCCGGACGAGAATGGGTGAACGATGAGTTGTTCAGCTCCAGCGCCACATCATAATGCGCCGCCGCTTCCGCAATCGCGCGGATATCCACCGGGAATTTCGGGTTGCCCGGATGGCTGATGATATGCACCAGGCCGCTCGCCATCGTGGCGATCATCGCTTCGGTATGATGCGCTTTGTCGCGCGGGGCATACACCGGTTCATGGAACCCGGCGACGATCAGATCCAGCGCATCCAGCATCGGGCCACTGCAATCAATCTCGCCCTGCTGGTTTTTGATATTGGCTTCAATACCGCGCAGCACGCCCACACCGTCAATCACGCGCGGCCAGATACGCATGTTAACGAAGTGCCAGTAATGCGGCGCATCGGCCATATCCGGGCCGTGGTCGGTAATCGCGAATAACTTCAGACCGTTCTGTTTCGCCTGCACGACATAGTCATGCAGGGTGCTGTAGGCATGGGTGCTGGCCACGGTGTGCATATGTAAATCAACGGGATACATCGGATTCTCCTGACAGACCGCCTGCCACGCGCAGGCAGCAAAGTAAATTAATAACCGCGCTGACGATCCACCCGTCCGGTGGGCTGCTGTCCCTGCTCCAGCTCAAGTATGGCACCGGCAATATAATCCATCGCCTCATGCGGTAAGGTAATGGCCGCATTATGGGGCGTGATTGTGACATGCGGATGTGACCAGAGCGGATGGTGCGCCGGTAGCGGCTCGGTCTGGAAGACGTCCAGAGCTGCCGCCGCCAGTTGGCCGCTGTTGAGTGCCGCCAGCAAATCGTCTTCCACCACATGCGCACCTCGTGCGATGTTGAGAAAATACGCCCCTTGTGGCAAACCACTAAGCAACTGGCGATCAATCAGGTTGGTGGTTTCAGGCGTGGTTGGCAGCAGGTCAATCAACACCTGAGTGCCATCGAGAAACGCGGGCAACTGATCACGGTCATGGAACGTGGTCACCCCCTCAAGCGTTTTCGCTGAACGGCTCCAGCAACGTACCGGGAAGCCCCACTGACGCAGGCTCTGCGCCACGCTACTGCCCAGCACGCCAGCCCCGAGAATACCAATGGTGAAGTTTTCACGCGTGTACGGTTTGAGCTGCTGCCAGTGTGCCTGTTGTTGCTGGCGCTGATAATCGGCAAAGCGGCGGAACCAGCCGAGTACGCACCATGTCGCGTATTCCTGCATCTGTCGTGCCATGCCGGTATCTTCCAGCCGGAACAGCGGCACCTCTGCTGCCAGCATTTCCGGGTGCTGACGCAGTTGCTGTAAAATTTCGTCCACGCCTGCGCCCATCGCAAACACGCCTTTTAACGCACGTCCACGCAGCATTTCCACCGGTGGTGAACGGACCACCGCATAATCCGCCGGTGCATTATCGTCTGGCTGCCAGCGACGGACCTTAGCCTGCGGTAAACGCTGACGTAACCCACTGAGCCAGCTCTCGGGGTCCATCGACGGGTGATACCAGATAATCTCCATACTGCTCTCCTTTTTTTCTTTCAGCCTCAGGGAAATAGCGTCGCAGGGCAAGCAAAAACTTAGCGCGAATGCAATTTCTTCCGTGATTAATTCCAGGTGCTTCACATTTCCTGTGCCATAAGCGGCTAAGCCCGGTGATAGCGACTAAAGTTGTTTGGGTGGTCAATGCGTTAGCGCACCACCTTTTCGGACAAGGAGAAAAACCGATGATAAAAAATGTCGTATTTACATCAGGGCATCTGCGCCTGTTGCTCAGTACCGCTCTGCTGATGGGAAGTGCCGTGGCTCATGCCGAAGATAATGGCCGTATGCTTAACAACCAGCCTCAGCCACCCGATATCCGTCTCGGTCCTCTTTTTAATGCGGTGCAACAGGCAAAATTTTATCCGGACCAGAAAACCTTTGCCGATGCGGTGCCGAAATATAACCCCTCATCGATTCTCGCCGACTGGCAGATGCAGAAAAGTCAGCGCAACTTCGACCTGAAACATTTCGTTGATGCCAATTTCACGCTGCCCAAAGAGCAGGATAAATACGTGCCTCCCGCCGGTCAGAGCCTGCGTGCCCACATAGATGGCCTGTGGCCGGTACTGACACGATCCACACCGCAGACCAGCCAGTACGATTCTCTGCTGCCGTTGCCCAAACCCTATGTGGTGCCCGGTGGTCGTTTCCGTGAGGTGTATTACTGGGATAGCTACTTCACCATGCTCGGCCTGGCGGAAAGCGGCCACTGGGATCGGGTGCAGGATATGGTGGATAACTTTGCCTCGGAACTGGATCGTTACGGCCATATCCCCAATGGCAACCGCAGCTACTATCTGAGCCGCTCGCAACCACCGTTTTTTAGCCTGATGATCGACCTGCTGGCGTCCCACGACGGTGACAGCGTCTACACCCACTATTTGCCGCAGTTACAGAAAGAGTATGACTACTGGATGGCGGGCAGTGACACGCTGGCTGCCGGTCAGGCCAGTAAGCGGGTGATTAAACTGAGCGACGGTACTCTACTCAACCGTTACTGGGACGATCGCGATGTGCCGCGTACCGAATCCTGGCTGGATGACGTGAATACCGCGAAGAAAGCGACGCAGCGTGATAAGGCGCAGGTGTATCGCGATTTGCGCGCCGGCGCAGCATCCGGTTGGGACTTCAGCTCACGCTGGTTTACCGATGCGCACAATCTGGCGACCATTCGTACCAGCCAACTGGCCCCGGTCGATCTCAACAGCCTGCTGTTCCATCTGGAACAGACGTTATCTAAAGCCGAGAAGCTGGCGCATCACAATGATCGGGCGCAGCAGTTTGCCAGCAAAGCGGAAACCCGCCAGGCGGCGATCAATCGTTATCTGTGGGATGAGCAGCATGGCTGGTACGCCGACTACAACTGGCAAAGTAAGCAGGTTCATCCACAACTCACGGCGGCGGCGTTGTTCCCGTTATATCTGCAACTCGCCAGCGATAAACAGGCGGATCGCACCGCTACTGCCGTGGAAAAACAGTTGCTGAAACCCGGCGGGCTGGTGACCACTACCATCAATAACGGCCAGCAGTGGGATGCCCCTAACGGCTGGGCTCCGTTGCAGTGGGTCGCGGTGACCGGACTGGAACATTATAAGCAGCCGCAACTGGCCCAGCAGATTGGTCAGCGCTTTTTACAGAACGTACAGATGACCTATGACAAGGAGCATAAGCTGGTTGAGAAATACGTGGTGGAAGGGGCGAAACTCGGCGGTGGCGGCGGGGGCGAGTATCCGTTACAGGATGGCTTTGGCTGGACCAACGGCGTAACCCTGATGCTGCTCGACAAATATTGTCCAAAAGAGAAAACCTGCGACAGCGCGCACGACATTCCGAATATGCCCACGCTGACCGCGACACAACCGTAATCCTTCTCTCCTGGCCGGGTCATTCGATCCGGCTATTTATCCATCGTAGCGGCGCGATTTATCACGCATTTCCGCGTTCGATGTCGGTAAAAACCGCGCGATAAATCGCGCCGCTACGCAATGCCCGGTTAATCAAACCCTCATTTACATCTTGAAACGCCTTTATCGAAAAGATAATAATTCTCACTCTTATAACGATTTCTATTATCTCATTTCTTTCGAAGGAACTAAGATGACCTGCCTGTTTACCCTCAATCGTTGCCGCGTGCTGTGCGCACTGGCCCTGGCGTTACCCGGCATCAGTTTTGCTGAAGATACGCTGGTGGTCACCGCACAACCGCAGGAGAGCGCCACCTCCCCCACGCAAGGCTATCTGGCGACACGCAGTAGCGGCGCAAGTAAAACCGACCAGCCGCTGATCACCACGCCGCAGTCCATTTCGGTGGTGACGCGCCAGCAGATGGAAGATCAGGGCGCGACCGATCTTAACCAGGCGCTGAATTACACCCCTGGCGTGTTTACCAACTTTGGCGGCGCAGCAACCCGTTACGACACCATCTCGCTGCGTGGCTTCCACGGCGGTGATGTCGATAACACCTTCCTTGATGGCCTGCGCGTCATGAGCGATGGCGGCAGCTTTAATATCCTGCAAGTGGATCCCTGGTTCCTGGATCGCATTGATATTATTAAAGGCCCCTCGTCGGCGTTATATGGCCAGACGGTGCCCGGCGGCCTGGTGAATATGGTGAGTAAACGACCGCAATTCGCTGAAGAGGGACATTTCCGCCTGTCGACCGGTACCAACGCGACCAACAGCGCGGCCTTTGATTACACCAACGCGATTAACGATCAGTGGGCATTTCGCCTGACCGGCATTACCCGCAACAGCGACACGCAATACGACCATACTCGCGAAGAGAAATACGCCATTTCGCCGCAGCTGATGTGGCAACCCAATGACGATACCAGCCTGATCCTGCGCGCTTATCTGCAAAAAGATCCGTCAGGCGGCTATCATGGTTCGGTGCCTGCCGAAGGTACGCTCTACAGTCACAATGGCCGCAAACTGAGCGACAGTTTTTATGAAGGCGATAGCGCGCTTGATCAGTTCAAACGTCATCAGCAGATCTACAGCTACGACTTTTCCCATCGTTTCAATGAAGTGTGGTCAGTGCACTCCACCGGCAGCTACAGCCACTCGAATGTCGATCTGGATCAGGTCTACCAGATTGGCTGGGATGCAACTAACCCGGACCTGCTGACGCGCTATTATTCTGGCGAGCGTTCGTCGCTGTCAGCCTGGGCAACCGATAATCAGTTGCAGGCGGATTTCACCACCGGTGCGGTACAACACCGCGTCACTCTCGGGGCGGAATATCATCGTTATAAGAACGATATTCTCAGCGCCAGCGGCTACGCCAGCTCACTCAATCCGTGGACCGGCGTCGCAGTGGGCAGCATGCCGGACTACGACTGGACAGCTGAGACGCGTCGTTACTATCAAACCGGTTTGTATTTGCAGGATGAACTGCAACTGGACCGCTGGCACCTTGATCTGTCTGGCCGCTATGACCGCATCGTTTCAGAAAATGGCACCAGCCGCCGCCAGGATGATCACGTTAGTGGCCGTGCCGCCCTGCTGTACGCCTTCGATAATGGACTCTCCCCGTATGTCAGCTGGAGCCAGGCCATCACCCCTGCTTCTCTGACCGACCCCTACGGCAACCAGCTAAAACCGACGACCTCTGAACAATACGAGGCCGGCGTGAAGTATCAGCCGGTTGGCACACGCGATATGTATTCGATTGCGGTGTACGACCTGACGCAGAATGATGTTGCCAACCGTGATGTGATTTCCGGCACCTATACGCCATCGGGCAAGGTCCATTCACAGGGTATCGAGCTGGAAGCACGTAACCAGATTACGCCACGCTTCAGCACCATCGCCGGGTATACGCTGAACCATCTGCGCTTTAAAGATTCTGTTGATGGCAACGACGGCCATACTCCGTATGTCACCCCCAACAGCATGGCGTCATTCTGGGGTCATTATCAGTTCGACTACGGTCTGAGTGCCGGAGCTGGCGTGCGGTACATTGGTAAGCAGTGGGCGGATAACGAAAACACCACGCGTTTGCCTTCGGTGACCTTGTTTGATGCGTCATTACGTGCCGATTTGGCCGCGTGGAACAGCAGCCTGAAAGGTGCATGGTTGCAGGTCAGTGGTAATAACCTGACCGATCGTAAATATCTCGCCGCCTGCTATGGCACCGGTTATTGCTACCGCGGCGCGGAACGCACCGTGACAGCGACCATCGGGTACGATTTCTGATGCCCCGACCGCATCTGCTGAAATCATCAGATGCGGTCTGAATCAGCGCGATACCCCGGTTGCCAGACGCATTAAGCGGTCAAACGCACGGTCAGATAACCAGCGACGCAGGAAGAGCAACGGTCTGGCACCGAAACCGACGGCGTAGCGCGTTTTGGGGCGGCGTGCCTTTACCGCTCTGGCAATGGTGTCGGCGATCAGCGTTGGCGGAGACAGACGTTTACGGCCCGCCTCCCCACCCATCGATTCGGCCATCGACTTCGCCTGCCCGGCATAAGCTCCCTGGCCAGAAACCTCGCGCAACTTGTCGGCGGCAATATCGGCCCACTCAGTGCGAATTCCCCCCGGTTCAACCACCACTACGTCGATGCCGAAAGGTTGCACTTCCATGCGCAGACAGTCGCTGATGGCCTCCAGTGCGAACTTGGTGCCATGATACCAGGCACCGAGTGGCGTATGGAGTTTGCCCCCCATAGAACTGATATTCACGATGGTGCCCGATCGCTGCGCCCGCATGTACGGCAGCACCAACTGACATAAGCGCGCGGCACCGAACACATTGACCTCAAATTGCACGCGCGCCTCGTCCAACGGCACATCTTCCACCGCGCCGTACGAGCCATAACCGGCATTATTCACCAACACGTCAATACGTCCTGACCTGGCGATGATCCGGGCGATACCCGCCTGCATCGATGCATCATCGGTCACATCCATTGCCAGGACATGAACACCGCTATCGGCCAGATTTTGCATCCGTTCAACACGGCGCGCGGCAGCATATACCGTGAAACCCAGGGCTTTGAGACGATGCGCGGTCGCTGCACCAATACCGGAAGAAGCGCCTGTGACGAGAGCAACTTTGGTGGTCATAACAGATTTCCTTAAACGAAAACGCAAGAGCCAAGCGGCCAGGATTAGCCACTTTGTTAGCGGGAGAGTGTAGGTAATGGGTGAAGGCATTTCTCTGGCGAAAAGCGCCAGATTGCTTGCAAAAAGCGCCAGGCTTTACTCAACGCATCGCACTACGGACACCATCAGGCGTCTGCCCGGTCCAGCCGTGGAATGCACGGTAAAAAGAGTTGGGATCTTCAAAGCCGAGTAGAAAAGCGATCTCTTCACTGGAGAGGGTGGTGTTGCTGAGATAATGACGAGCGAGGCTTTCGCGGGTCATATTCACCAGCGCACGAAAACTCTCGCCTTCTGTCTCAAGGCGGCGCTGCAAGGTCCGCGCACTGATACACAGACGCGCAGCGACATTATCAATGGTGGCCGTATTGCCAGGTAACAGTTCCAGCAGCACAGCGCGCACTCGCTCGGTCGCCGTGGCCGTCATATCGAGCTCACTCAATCGACGGCGCAAATCCGGCTCGAATACCCGCCACATGCCGTCATTGACGGTCAGAAAAGGACGTAACGCATCTTCCGCAGCAAAGGCAATGGTGGGGTGTTTGCCCTGCTGCACCGCAGTGCCAAAGAAGTGCTCGAAACCGCGGATGTTATGGCCTGACGGGAGGACCACCCGCAACGCCCGGACCGGTTCACGCGTCGCCAGCCGAACTAATCTCAGGAAAAAGGCGATCTCAGCCACTTGCAGTGAGTCCGGGACCTCAGCGGGTAACTCAAGCCAACGTGGCGCTACCGTCAACTCACCCTGCTGACCGACCTCCACCGTCAGGCTCATTGGTGCTACCAGCTGCTTATATTTTGCGAGGCGCTGAACCGCCTGCATCAGATTGGCGCTACACAGGGCCGCAAACAGCGGCGGGTTGAAAGATTCGGCGGATACCGCAGCCACTATGCGCAGTGGAAACAGCTCGTCACCAGCTTCCGCCGCCATCGCACGCCAGAAGCGAAAATATTCATCGGACGTCAGCCCGCGATCCTGATGGGAAAACCTGTCTTCCGGCAGTCCCGCACGGCGCAGCACATGGTGAGCGGAAATCCCCATGTCCCTGAGCAGCGGTTGCCACCCGATATCCAGCGCAAAAGTTTGGTTACGTTTCATTTTTTCAGTATAACGCTGCCAGAGAGACGCTGGCTGGCAAAATACGCCAACTTACCTGCCAAGTGCGCCAGCAACATGCGTGGAATGTAAAAAACCCGCCATCTGCTGCCAGATGACGGGTTTCAGGGAAACCGGATGGGTTAACTGCGCACTTTACGATAAATCCACAGCACCACAATGGCACCAATCACCGCCACCACGAAGCTGCCGAAGTTGAATCCGTCCACCTTACCAAAGCCAAACAGGGTACTGATCCAGCCACCAACCACCGCACCCACTACGCCGAGAACCACGGTCATAATGAATCCGCCACCGTCTTTACCCGGCATAATCCATTTAGCGACAATCCCGGCGATCAGACCAAAAATAATCCATGAAAGAATACCCATTTGTTGCTCCTTACTTTATTAATCAAGGTGTTCACAGCGCTAAGTATAGACGGAATATTTTGAGCTGCTGCACAAACGCAACGGGAAATAATAGTTAGCAGGCTAAAGCTTTTTTATCATGTACCGATAACTGACGGAAAGCCGCGCACGCGTGATAGTAACGATCGGATAGTGGAGCAGGACGTGAGAGAAGCCGATAAAGAACAATATATTAAACGAGGTACATTGGCCGTTCTGAATGTAATGAAGGACCTGTTACGTTTCCAGACCCCGCTAATGGTGAACTTCTCGCGCGGACAATTTATCAGCCGCATGCTGGCGGCCGATGAAGATCAGGTGATCTTCGATCTGGGTAGCCATAGCCAGGATAATGAGATGGCTTTGCGGAGTGGTGAAGTCAACATCGCCGCTGAGACTCAGGGGGCAAAAGTCGAGTTCAGTCTGAGCAGTTTGCAGAAGGTGGACTACGAGGGGTTGCCTGCCTTTGCCGCTGCCCTGCCGGAGCTGGTGTGGCAAATTCAACGCCGTGAATTCTTCCGTGTTAACGCGCCGATGGAGCCTGTCTTCTGGTGCCACAGTGAATGGCCGGATGGTAACAAAGCACGCTTTCGCTTGCAGGATCTGTCACTGGGTGGCATTGGGGTGCTGGTGGATGAAAAACTGCCGGAAGATTTAAACAGCGGCGACACCTTTAAGAAACTGCGCGTCGAACTGGGCGAATATGGTCAGTTTGAGGTGACGGCACAACTGCTGCACATCGGTGAGCGCAGCACCATTACCAGTAAGAATGAAACCCGCGTGACACCCCGGCTAAGCTTCCGTTTTACCGCCATTGAGCCAGTGCAGGAGCGCCAGCTACAGCAGGTGATTTTTGCGCTGGAGCGCCTGGCGCGTGATAAGGCGAGTCGGTTTCAGTAGTATTGCATTGGCTGCTTTCCCCCTCACCCTAACCCTCTCCCGCCAGCGGGAGAGGGAACTGATCGAGCACAATTTCCACAAGCGAGAGAGGGAACTGATCGAGCACATTTTCCGTTAGCGGGAGAAGGGAACAGTTCGGGCAGATTGCACGTCTCCCTCTCCCGCTGGCGGGAGAGGGCTGGGGTGAGGGCTCAGGCCGCACCTTCCAGTCAAGGCTGGTAACGACAGCGTGCCACGGCTGCCAGCCATCCCTGATAATTTTCCTGCATGCTTTGCGCCTGCTCCTGTCGTGGATAGATCACGCTTCCCCCCTGTAACGCCGCCATGTCACTGCCCTGCTGCCACCAGCCCAGCGTGCGTCCGGCCAGCAACGCGGCTCCCAGCGCTGAGACTTCGGGAGTGGGTACGCGGCGCAACGGGCGTTGCAACACATCGGCCTGCAACTGCATCAGCCAGCTATTTTCCGTGGCGCTACCGTCAACGCACAGGGCCGGAAGCTGCACGCCACTCGCCTGCTGCATGGCAAAAAACACATCGGCAATCTGAAAGGTAATGGATTCGAGCGCCACGCGTGCCAGCACCGCCGGGGTTGCCGCATCGGTCAAACCGCACAGCATGCCGCGCGCTTGCAGATCCCACCAGGGCGCGCCGAGGCCGGAGAGCGCCGGGACAAAATAGATACCCTGGTTGCTCGCAGTGCTTTGCGCCTGTCTGGTCAACTCACGCGGGTCGCTGATGCCAATCATCCGTCCCAGCCAGGCTGCCCCCGAGCCGGTATGGGTGATGTTGCCCTCAAAGGCAAAGCGTAAAGCGCCATCATGCCACGCCACCGTGGTGCTCAGGCCATTTTCGGTCAGTAACGGTGTCGCCATCGACATCATCAACGAGGAGCCGGTGCCGTAGGTGGCTTTCACCACTTCCTCGCTACCGCTACGCTGTGCCTGAAGCGCGGCGTGGGAATCACCGATGCGTGCCAGCAGCGGCGTGCCGGGTGGCAAACCGGGGATATCCTCAATCGCCACTTCCCCCTGCGCACTGGCCGACGGCACGATGACCGGCAGCGCCGCGCGGGGAATGTGAAATAGCGCCAACAATTCATCATCCCAGTCGCCACTGTGCAGGCTATACAACTGGGTGCGCGCGGCGTTGGCATGATCGGTGACGAAACATTTGCCGCCCGTAAGCTGCCAACTGAGCCAACTGTCGACCGTACCAATACACAACTCCCCCGCCTGCGCACGCGCCAGACCATCCGGCAAGGTCGCCAGCATACCGGTCAGCTTGGCCGCGGGAAACATCGGGTCCACCGCCAGCCCGGTCAGGCCGGTGATACGCGGTGCTTTTCCCGCCTGGCGTAAGTCACGACAGAACGATTCGGAACGGCGATCCTGCCAGCTCACCAACGGGGTTAAGGGTTGCCCATCGCGCCGTTGCCAGATCAACACCGATTCACGCTGGTTGCTGATCGCCACCGCCTCCACAGGCTCGCCGTGGCACTGCGCAAGGCAGTCGCTTACCGCCTGTTTCACCGCCTGCCAGATGGCTAAAGGGTCCTGCTCCGCCAGGCCAGGCTGAGGATGGTTGAGTGCCAGCGGCTGACTGCCGCGCGCCACCACCGCGCCACTGCGATCCACGGCGATCGCCTTGGCGTTGGTGGTGCCCTCATCGATCGCCAGAATTAACGGACCTGCCATGTTTACTCTCCTGTGCAGATACGCAGCGCATTTTTCACCACGCTGGCCGCATCGATGCTATGTCGCGCACGGGTTGAGGCACGGTCGCCCGCAATCGCGTATTGCCCATCGGGAATGCCGAGCCGCAATAACGGAATGCCACATCCCCCTTCCGCCAGCACCTCAGCCACCAGACTACCGACGCCACCATTGACGTTGTGCTCCTCAACGGTAATCACCGCAGGATAGTGATTTAACAGTTCGCGCAGTTGTTGGGTATCACAAGGGCGAATCGATGGAATGGCGATCACACCTGCGTCGATTCCCTGGCTTTGCAGTTGCTCAGCCGCATCGACAATCTCATGCACCGTCGACCCCATCGCCACCAGCGCAATCTCTTTTCCGCTGCGCAAGACATCGATATTGCCGGGACGGAACTGGTAGCTGTCATCGTGCAGCTGGCGCAAGTCCTTGCCGTCCAGACGGATGTACACCGGTCCAACATGATCCAGCGCGTAGTCGATTATCTGACGACACTCCAGCGGGCAGGATGGCGCATAAATTTCGATGTTGCCGAAACCACGCATAATCGCGATGTCATCAATGCTGTGGTGGGTACTGGCGAGCGGGCCGTAGCTGGTACCGGCATTCAGACCAAACAATTTGACGTTGGTGTTGTTGTAACAAACATCGACTTTCACCTGTTCATTGGCGCGTGAAATCAAGAAGGGTGCGGCGTTGCAGGTCACCGCTACTTTGCCACCAATCGCCAGCCCGGCCGCGGTGCCAACCAGCGTCTGTTCGGCGATGCCGACGTTGACCAGCCGATCCGGAAACGCCTTGATAAAGGGGGCGATTTTGGCGGTGGAGGTCGAATCCGCCACCACCGGCACCAGATCAATACCGCGATTGACCGCATCGATAAAAGCATTGACCATGACATTGGCCAGGTGTTGTGCGTTACTCATCTTTCAACTCCTCCAGCGCCTGAGCGATCTCTTCTCCCTTCGGTACCCGGTGATGCCACTCAGCTTTGCTTTGAATAAACGAGATACCAAAGCCTTTCTCGGTATCGGCCACCACCACCTGCGGTTTGCCGTTACGCGGCAGGTTTTCCAACGTTGTCACCACTGCCGCCATATCGTTGCCATTACATTCCGTGACCTCTAAACCAAACGCGCGCCATTTCTCAGGGAGCGGATCGGTATTCATAATGTCGCGGGTATGCCCTGCCAGCTGTAACTTGTTCTTATCGTTGATGATCACCAGGTTATCGAGGCCATAATGGGCCGCAACCAGCGCCGCTTCCCAGTTGCTGCCCTCTGCCAGCTCACCATCGCCGGTCACCACATACACCATTCTGTTGCTGCCATCTTTTTTCGCGGCCAGCGCGATGCCCACCGCCACCGGCAATCCGTGGCCGAGTGCGCCGGTATTCAGCTCCACGCCCGGCGTTTTTTGTCGCACCGGATGACCCGGCAGATGGGAGTCGGAATGTTGATAGCTGGGGAGCCAGTCCGTCGGGAAATAACCGGCTTCAGCCAGCACGCAGTAATAGCCACCCACCGCATGGCCTTTTGACTGGATATACATATCGCGTTGCGGATCGTTGATGCGGTCCGGCGCGCAGTTGAGAATGCGAAAATAGAGCGCCGTCAGGATTTCGACCTGCGACAAATCGGCCCCGGTGTGTCCACCCGCCGGGCTACCAGCGTTGAGCTGGATGATGCGACGACGCACCGCGCGCGCTTTGGCGGTCAGCTCGTCCACAGAGTATTTGAAAGGATTCATGGTTACCTCTGAATTTTAAATCGTTACTGAATATATATTCCTGCATAGCAAAAAAAGGGGGACAGACAAATGCCGTCTGCGCCCCAACCGATTAAAGCTTCGTTCCGCTGCCTCCCTCTTCAATCAGCGCTTTCTGGGCCACCACGGCGGCCTTTTGCTGCATCCGGCTCTGCATCTGGTCGATGATTACTGCGACGATAATGACGATACCTTTGATCACCATCTGCCAGAACTCGCTGACCCCCATCATGATTAAGCCGTCGGCGAGAAAGCCGATGACAAAGGCCCCCACCAGCGTGCCGAGGATGGTACCGCGTCCTCCTGCCAGTGAAGTGCCGCCGAGCACCACCGCCGCGATGGCGTTCATTTCAAAGGAGGTACCGTTGGCCGGATGGCTGGCAACCAACTGCGAGGACACCACAATCCCGGCAATCGCTGCACAGAACCCGGACAAGGTATACACCCAGATTTTTACCTGCCTGACCTTCACCCCGGAGAGTTCTGCGGCACGTTCGTTATCGCCAATGGCATATACCTGGCGGCCAAAGGGCAGCCGTCGCGCAATGTAAGCAATCACCAACGCCAGCACGATCATCATCCAGATAGCCCAGGGCAAACCGAGAAAATAACCGGCACCGATTTTGTCAAAGCCGGTGTTGCCGAGCAGTGGATTCCCTTGAAGCCCAGGGAAGGTTTCACCTCCGGACGTCAGCATCGCCGCGCCTCGCAGGATGTACATGGTGCCGAGGGTGCAGATAAAAGGCGCAACGTTGTAACGCGTGATAATCCAGCCATTTGCCGCGCCGATTAACGCGCCGACCAGCAGCACCAGCGGCACAATCACCCACACGCTGGGGAAAATGGCGATGCCGAACATTGGCAACACAATCCCTTTGGTGATCAACCAGCCCGCGATCATGCCGCACAGGCCCAGCGTGGCACCGATGGAGAGGTCAATACCGGCGGTAATGATGACAAAGGTGATACCCAGCGCCAGGAAGGCGTTGATCGCGATATGCTTCACCATAATCACCATGCTGCCGAGCGAGAGAAAATCCGGCACCGTGGCCGAAAAGAACCCGACAATCAAAAACAATGCGATAAAGGTGCGCAGTTTTAACAACAGCAGGATCAGGCCTTCACGAGAGGTAACGGCTTTTGCGGGTTGCGCGGCGAATGCCACGGCACTGTTGCTTTTCATCACGAGAACCCCTGTGCACTTGCTTTAACCAGCGCCGCTTCTTCCGCTTCTGCACGCGGAAGGTCGGCCGTAAGTTTGCCGCCGGACATCACCAGAATACGGTCAGCCACCGCCATGATCTCTTTCAGGTCGGAGGTGGAGAACAGCACCGCAATACCCTGCTCCGACAGCCGTACCATCATGCGGAACACCTCCGCTTTAGCCCCGACATCAATGCCGCGACTCGGCTCGTCCAGCAGCAGCAGGCGCGGATTGGTCAGCAACGAACGGCCAATCACCACTTTTTGCTGATTGCCCCCGCTCAGCGCGCTGATGGCGACATCCGGTGACGACACCTTGATCGCCAGGTTGCCGACGGTACTGGTTACCGCTTCCCGCTCGGCCTGCTGCGCAATCACCATGCGATGTGACAGACGACGCCACAGGCTGGCGATGGTCAGGTTGCTCGCCACCGACGAGATGGGAAAGATGCCCGCGCGTTTGCGATCTTCCGGCACCAGACTCATCCCCATGCGGATGCGTTCAGCGGTAGGCAATCGCGTGGGTAGCGGTTTGCTGTCGAGCCACAATTTGCCGAGATAGTTGCGCTGGCTGCCGAGCAGGCATTCAAACAATTCGGTGCGACCGGCGCCCATCAGGCCATAAATGCCGACAATTTCCCCGGCACGCACCTGGAAGCTGACATCATCCACCAGCGTATTGCCGTTCGGGCTGACGCAGGTGATGTGCTCCGCTTCCAGCACTGCCGCACCGAATTGCCGATGTGCGGGGAGGAAATTGCTGACCGGTTCACTACCCAGCATTTCACGCACAATCCACGGCACATCGATATCGCTGACCTGCGCTTCGGCCTGAAAGCGTCCATCACGCAGAATGGTGATCACATCACCAATCGCCATTAACTCCTCCAGTCGATGCGAGATATAGATAATGGAGACGCCCTGACGCGTCAGTTCGCGAATCACCCGGAACAGGATTTCCACCTCGGTTTTACTCAGCGCCGAGGTCGGTTCGTCGAGGATCAAAATATCGGCATCTTCCGCCAGCGCTTTGGCGATCTCCACCAACTGCTGCTGACCCACCTTGAGATTGCCCACTTTCTCCTGTGGCGCGATGGGTTGATCGAGGCGCTGCATCAACGCGGCGGTGCGTCGCGCCTGTTCAGCCTCATTGATCGGACGGATACCCCGCTGAATCTCGCGGCCGAGAAAAATGTTCTCAGCCACGCTGAGGTTTTCAAACAGGTTCAGCTCCTGATGCACCATGCCGATACCGTGACGGGCCGCATCGCGGGTACTGTGGAACACCACCTTCTGGCCATTAAGAAACATTTCGCCGCTGGTCGGTTGCTGCACGCCCGCGAGAATTTTCATCAGCGTCGATTTACCGGCGCCGTTCTCGCCGATGATGACGTTGACCTTGCCACGCCAGACGCGATAATCCACGCGGTCCAGCGCCAGGGTACCGGGAAACAGCATCGACATATGATTCGCTTGCAGGATAATTTCGTCGCTCATCATCCATTCCCCTGTTGCAGCTGGATCGCCACCACTTCATCGACCGTGCCCGGCCCCATCGTCACCGCCAGCAACATCTGCACCGGTTTGCCTTGCCAGCTACTGTCCACCGTGGGCAGTTGTTTCACCGCATGACGGTTTAACGCTTTGGTCAGCTGTGCGTACTGCACCTGATTGGTGAACTCCTCAAAGCGGAAACCGGCGGCATCACGGATGGCGTTGCTACGCAACACCGGGCCAATCAGCACCTTGACCGGTTTGCCGTTGACGGTGACAGTCAGCACACGCTCACGATCGTTACTGCTATCCAGTGCCGTCACGGTGCCGCCCGCGCGCACAAACACGCTTTCGCTGGTGCCCGCTTTCAGCGTATGGCTTTTGGTTTCCATATCGCCCCAGCTGAGCGCCTGTTTTTCTGCGGGCTGTGCCACCCGACTTTGCCAGCTCTCCTCGGCGATCTGCTGCGGCGTCTGATTGGTATAGCCGGGTTTGGCGTGGGGATCTTTCGGCATGATGGGATTGCCGTTTGCGTCGAGATCCACCACCGTGCACGCCGTCAGCATCAACGCCAGTGCCGCCATGATGATTACGCCTGTCGCTCTGCCCTTCATGCCGTACTCCCGCTTACTGCGCCAGACGGAAGTTTTTCAGCTTCGCGGCATTGCTGTCGTCGATCAGCACGCAATCCATCAGCTGTTTCTCTTCTTTCTGCGCTTTGCCGTGCGTCAGGTAATAATCCGCCTGCTCCACCGCCATTTGTGCCTGATCCCAGCCCGGCTGGAGCACCGTGGCTTTGATATTGCCTTTATTCAGGATCGAGTCGCGGGTGTAATCGCTACCGTCAAAACCCACCACAATGACGTTGGTTTTACCTGCGGCTTTCAACGCCGCTTCAGCGCCAAGCGCCATCGTGTCGTTACCGGAGATCACGCCGACGATATTCGGGTTCTTCTGCAAAATGGTTTCCATGCGGCTGAAGGCTTCCGTCTGGCTCCAGTTGGCACTCTGCTGCGCCACCATCTTCATGTCGCCGTAGTCATCCAGCACATCGTGGTAGCCCTGTGAACGCACACCCGCGTTGGTGTCAGATTCTTTGCCCAGCAGCTCAACGTAATCCCCTTTTCCGCCCAGCAGCTTGGCGAACTTCTGCGCACCGAGTTGAGCACCCTGATAGTTGTTGGAGACGATTTGCGCCACCGCCACGCCGGTCTTGTTAATTTCGCGGTCAATCAGGAACGTGGGGATACCAGCATCTTTAGCCTTCTGTACCGGCCCTACCGTGGCATCCGCCCCGGCGTTGTCGAGGATGATCGCTTTGGCTTTGCGCGCGATGGCGGTTTCAATCAACTGGTTTTGTTTGTTGACGTCATCATCGTGCGAGGCCACCAACGTGGTGTAGCCCAGCGCTTTTGCCTTTGCCTGCGCACCATCGGCTTCGGCTTTAAAAAAGGGGTTATCGTGTGACGGGGTAATAATGGCCAGCAGGCCCTTATCTGCCGCCTGTGAGGCCGCAGATAACGTCAGGAGTGAAGCCAGCAGGGTAACTTTGACGAGGGATGCTTTCATTGGTTTTTCTCCGCTTGAATATATATTCAAATGCGATTTTATATGCATAATGACTATGCACCCCAACGAGGATGCCGTCCAATGCCGGATCCTGAAAAAGCGAAAACGATCACAAATTGTTCAGCGTTGTTATTTATGACCGGCTGATTAACAATACCAGGCAGATTTGGAGAGGGATAAATCATGGCAAAACAGGATGAACAGCGGCTGATGGTGAAGATTGCTACCCTTTATTATGTTGAAGGGTTGAAGCAATCGGATATCGCACAGCTACTGAAATTGTCGCAATCCTTTGTTTCACGCATTCTCAATCGCAGCGTAAAGGAAGGCGTAGTAAAGATTAGCGTGGTCCCGCCCGCGAATGTGTTTCCCGAGCTGGAGAAAGCCATCGAGCAGACTTACCAGCTTCCGCAGGCGATCGTCGTCGATGTGCCGGAGCAGGCTTCCGCCTTACAGATTAAACAGGCGATTGGCTCGGCTGCTGCGCACTATCTGGAAACGCGTTTACGTGCCGATGAGTTGATCGGCATCTCCTCTTGGAGCGGGACGATCCGGGCAATGGTGGATGCACTGCATCCGCTTAACGCGCCCTGTCGCGGGGTGATTCAGTTACTCGGCGGTGTCGGCACCAACGGCAATGTTCAGGCTACCATCCTGACACAGAACCTCGCGGCGCTGTTAAATTGCCCGGCATGGCTGCTGCCATCACAATCGATTGAACATTCGGTGCAGGACCGTCAGCGCTTGTCGGTGAATCCCGATGTTGCCGTGGTGCTGGAGAAATTCGAGCAGGTGGATCTGGCGATTGTCGGCATTGGCGATCTGGAGCCTTCCGCGCTGTTGCGTAATTCCGGCAACTACTACGATGAAGAGATGTTACGCACCCTCGCCCAACGTGGCGCGGTGGGTGATATCTGTCTGCATTACTTTGACGCTGATGGGCAGCCCGTCCTGAACACCGCTGAAGATCCGGTGATTGGTATGGAGCTGGCACAGGTGAAAAATTGCCCGCAGGTGGTAGCACTGGCGGGTGGCAAGGAGAAAGCTCAGGCTATTCGTGGTGCGTTGCGCGGGGGCTATGTGAAGGTGCTGATTGTGGATTATCCCACCGCAAGGTTGTTGGTGGAGGGGTAAGTCAACCGTAGCGGCGCGATAAATCACGCCGCTACGGGATTAACTGATGGTGCGATACGCGGTGGTGACTTTCCACAAATAGCGCGGCGCCTGGGCTGCCGGATGTTTGTTCTGTACGTGCTGATAGAACTCGTCCGGCGTCATCGCATTGATCATTGCAATGGCACGATCGCGGTCGCGTGAGAAGGTTCGCAGCAGCGCGCCGGCACCGTTAGCATAGGAAACAATAGTGGCGTAACGCAGAGTCAGTGGATCACGAATACCTGCCAATTCCGATTCCTGCAAAATACGGATATAGGCCGCGCCAATATCGATGTTTTTTGCCGGGTCGCGTAACTCGGATGAAGTGGGCTGACCACGACGGCCCTGGGCGCGATACACCGCACGGCCCGCCGTTGAGGCTTTGATCTGCATCAGTCCGACCGCATTTGATCGGCTGATCACGCTGGGGTTACCCCCTGATTCGACACTAATAATGGCGCTGATAAGCTTTTCATCAACGCCATAATGACTGGCGGCATCTTCAGTAAACATTGACCAGGCGTCATTGAGTTTTGACGGTGGAGCCTGGGTTAAAGGTGTATTCTTCTCTGGTGTTACCACGGTCTGCGGTTCGCTGGCACAGCCCGCCAGCAATAACGCAGAGAGCATAAGTAGTCGGATTTTCACTGAATGTTGGATTCCGCAATAGATTCGGCGCAACCTATCATACCTGGCTTGCCGCAGGGTAAAATTACCGTTTGTCCTAAATTCGTAAAAAAACTTGCCAGGTCGTGACTTCCGTAACGCATTTCGTCATCATCGGCAAGCCAACCCACACAGGATGAGAATATGGTTGCCCCCCGTTCGATACGTCTGATCGCCCCTTCCGGTTATTGCCACAATCAGGATGCTGCCCAACGCGCCGTGACACGTTTACAGGCAGAAGGCCACCATATCGACAATCAAATCGCCATCGCCCGTCGCTTTCAGCGTTTTGCCGGAAGCGATCAGCAGCGGCTGGATGACGTCAATCAACTGGCCTCACTCAGCACCTTGCCGGACATCGTGCTGGCGGTACGTGGCGGCTATGGCGCATCGCGTTTGCTGGATAATGTCGATTATGTGGGTCTACAGCGCCAGTTGCTGAATCAGCCGGTCGCCTTGTGCGGCCACAGTGACTTTACCGCGCTGCAACTGGCACTGCTGACGCAAACCGGGTTGATCACCTTCAGTGGGCCGATGCTGGCTGGTAATTTCGGCGCAGAGACATTATCTGATTTTACCGTTTCGCACTTTTGGCAAGCGCTGACTTCACCTACAGTCAAGTTACACTGGCGCAGCAGCAGCCCGGATGAAGGCCGCTGGCAGGGCACCTTGTGGGGCGGTAATCTGGCAATGATCTGTTCGCTGATTGGCACCCCCTGGCTGCCACAGATTGAAGACGGCATTCTGGTGATCGAGGATGTTAACGAACATCCGTTCCGCATTGAACGCATGCTGATTCAGCTGCATCAAAGCGGCATTCTGGCACGGCAAAAAGCCATCGTGACCGGCAGCTTCACCAGTACCACCCTGTCGGATTACGACAATGGTTTCAATTTCGAGAGCGTCTGGCAACGCGTGCGGGATGAGTATCAACTGCCGGTGATCAGCGATTTGGCCTTTGGTCACGGCGCTGACACCGTTACGCTTCCCCTCGGCGCTAGCACCAGTTTGCAGATTCAGCACGGAGAAGCCCAGTTCGCCTTTACCGGCCACCCGACATTGCGCTAACGGCATTGCCGCAGGAGACCGACATTGAAGCCGCTTTACGAGGACTTGTGGATCTCCACACCCGAATTTCCCGCAGACAATGCGGAAAGTGACCTGATGATGCATGGGTTTATGTTGCGCCATCCGCGCGGCAACCTGTTGATTGGTCGGGTCGAAAACCAGCTCGATCATGAGGTGCTGGCCGATGTGGGTGGCGTGATTCGTCATTATCTTACCCACTGGCATGAGGCTGCTCCCGGCGCGCTGATGATTCAGCAGCGCTTTAACAGCGCGTTATATTGCCACAACCGGGCGCTCGGTCCGGTCAGCCTGATCATTGAGCCGGATGATACCTTCAGCCAGCAGGAGGTCCACTTTGGTGATTTCCATCTGCTTCCTACCCCAGGACATACCCCAGGCAGCAGCAGCTACCTTTATCATTCGCCGCTGGGTCGCACCTATCTGTTTGTTGGCGATACGCTGACGCGCGAACATAATCGCTGGATTAGCGTTCTGGTACCGGAAAGCAATCCGGCTGAATTATTACAATCACTCGATCTCTACCGTTCATTACGCCCGGATGTGGTGCTGATGAGCACCACCCGCGGCCATCTGTCATGGCAGAAAATGACGCTGAAAAGTTGGTTAGCGGCGATCGACGAAGCAGAACAGGCACCGCTGGATTTACGCCAGCGGCCGCCTGGTTAATCAGAGGGTTTTGCTGAGATAGTGGCGCTGATGATGCCGTGGATAGTTATCCAGGCTAAAGCGTAAGGTGTAACCGAGCTTTTCGTAGAAGGGTCGTGCCTGGAAGCTGGCCGTATCCACCTGAGCATAACAGCAGCCGCGCGCGCGCGCCTCTTCTTCCGCAGCGCCTATCAGTTTGCTGCCCACTCCCTGCCCGCGCAGCGCGTCACTGACCCATAGCATATCAATACGCAACCAGTTGCCACTGGTGGATCCGGTCAGTCCCGCCAGTTTTTTCCCGTCGGTATCGGTAACAAACACGCCAATCGATTTGATTTCATCGACATTGATAAAGCGGCTGTTAAACGCATTCAGCCCGAGGCGAACCTCATCGAGATCCTGATGAGTGACGCTTTCCGTGACCTTAAGTTGCATAGTCGACTCCTTGTGGCAGCAATGTTATGAAGGCGGATGCTGGTTATCGTCGTAACGCTCCAGCGAGAGGATATCAATATCGCGCTTTTCCGTGCGATTGCAGGGCACCAGCTTATCGCTGTCAGCATAAACGAAAAAGGTATCACCATTGTTTTTATTCACCATTAACTGGTCACCATTACGGAAACGGGTAATCGCCACCGGATCACCGTCCTGCAAATGGGTACGTTGCTGACCCGCAGCAATCTGGAAATGGTGTGTCGGCCACATTAGCATGCTGAGGCCATACTCGGCGCGCGAGACGGTCATGGTTGGGCGGCCCGGGCAGGCGATCTGGAATTCGCTTTCACTCCAGGCGGGCGCAATCTGGCACGCCAGCAAACCTGCGACAATAGCTATCGCCTTCATTGGATTCTCCGCTGAGGTTAGGTAATGATTTCATTAGGGTTTTGCAGAGGGTATCACAAAATAAAAGCGTGCGGCGCAGGATGGCCCGCTAAAGGCGGGCCGCAAGGTTCTGGCGAGGAAAAATCAATTATCGACTGAAGACATGTCTTTGATCTGGCTTTGATTTATCTGCTGCTCCTTACCGTAGATATCTTTGTAAGTAATCATGCCAGTATCTTTATCAACCACCGGTTTACCCTCGGTGACAATGGTTTGACCATCATTGGTGTGCATCACATGGTCAGATGCGCAACCGGCCAGCAGCAGGCCCAGACTAAAAGTACCAATCAGAAACAGTGTTTTTTTCATCTCATCCTCCTTTTGGACTCAGGGTCAGGTTTAGCACAGGTAACAGGAAACTGAACCAGGATAAGGACTAATGCGCTATGATCGCGCCAGGAGGACGTTATGAGAGATGAAAACGCGCTCTTTGCTCGCCTGGCACAATCGACCTTTCGCAGTCGCTTTCACCTGGGGCCAAAGGAGCGGCAGTATTGCCTGGATAAAGGGCCGGAGATAATCGGCCAGCATGCGGCGGATTTTATTGCGCGTCGCCTGGCGGATGCTGAGCCACAAAACGACGGGAAACAGACGCCAATGCGAGGTCATCCGGTGTTTATCGCCCAACACGCGACCGCAACCTGCTGTCGAGGGTGTTTGGCAAAATGGCATGGTATTGCGGCACATCAGCCGCTATCGACAGACCAGCAGCAATACATCGTACGCATTATCCACCGCTGGTTGTCAGGAGAAATGAATCGCTAAGGACTACTCTTCGGCGGCCACTTCAGCCGCCACTAACATCAACGCCAGACCGGCATCATCAGGATTAAATTGTTGCATGGTTGCGCGAATTGCCGCGACACAGTTCATCACCTGCTGCTTTTGTTCAGCTTCAAGCTTATCAATCGCATGCTGAAGAATCATTAGACTGGCTTGTTCTTCTCTCATTCATTCCCCCCGGTTAGGCTGGTCCATCGCGCAAGAGTGGCAAGAATAACGTTTATCTGCTAGCAAAGTCACCCCCTTAACATTCTCATCGCTTAACGATTACGCAAATAGCAAATGGGAAGCGGCGCCAGACCTGCTATGATCAGCATATCGTGGTCATTCAAGAGAGTTTTCGTGCCACGGCAAACCAGGGATCGAACCAGGAACAGGACCATGTTGCGAATTACCGTTGTACTCACCTTATTGTTACTGGCAGGCTGTAGTTCTGCCCCAAAAGGGGTAGATTGTCCCGGACAAGTCGCTACCATTTATGGTCAGGCGATGGGCAACACCGAAGCACGTATTTTCGACCTGGTTAGCGCCTTCTCCGTCAGCAAAGATGGCGTCATGGTAAAAAGTGGCCCCCTCCACTCAAACGATCGCTTTCAGTACGTCCCTTCGGCGGTGACCCGCGAGGGCTATTACGCCCAGCGTTTGTCGGATAAACAGTTCCGCCTGATTAATCCGTATCAAAACACCATGATCACCTGGACATGCCCGTAAGCCGTGTTTATTGTCAGAAATCGTCAAGCTGAGAGACTGGGTCATGGAAAAGAGTCTGGATAATAACGGCTATATCGAATTTCCCTTCCCCGCGACCGCCAATGCGGATGGTTCAGTCAACCCCTGCGGCATTGATCTCACCCTGGAGACTGACCGCATTGAAGAGATTGCGGTGTGTCAGCACTCCGCCAATCTCCGGCGTTTGCTGGAAGAAGTGAATTTACAGGACGGCCTGTTTATGACGCTGGCCTGTGACTGGCAGCAGCGTGACGATGGGGTGTGCGGTTTTATTGATGTGGCTTTCCGCCCCCTCTACTCGGCCAGCAGCAAGGACGAGGCTCTCGCTCTCGATCAGGCCTTTGAAATCTATCTCTCCCGCCAGGAGAAGCAACACAATATGGCCGGTGGCGCATTGGTTAATTATGCGCGCGCAGTGCTTGACTGGAGCTGGTCACCCCTGCATCAACGCCATTTGCACTATGAAAAAGTCACCCTACGCTACTACTGCCAGCAGGCGGAAGATGCCGAATGGTGTTTTGATCATCTGCGTCATTTCCTCGTGAGCTGGTATCCGGCTTATCGCGGTACACGTTAATTTTCCCTTTCATTATTTTCCTCTGACAGGAGCCGCTATGCGACTTGTGGTACGCGTTGTAGTGCTGTTTTTTGCCGTATTTCTGCCTTCACTGGCCTTTGCTGATAACTGCTGGCAAACCCGCGCCGGAATCGATATGGGATCCGGTACCACCAAAATTGCCGTGACTGAAGTGAATATCTGCCAGCATCAATTGGGCAAAGTGCTGTTTGAAGATCAGCGCCCGGTGGGTTACAACGATGCGCTGGCACGTTCCGGCAACAATCAACTGGATGAAGCGATCCAACAACAGGGATTGACTGCCTTGCAGCAGTTAGTCACCCAGGCTCGGCGCTATCACCCGCAGCGTATCAGCGGTGTCGCCACTGCGGTGTTCCGTTCTGCCAGTAACGGCCAGGCGGTGATTGACCGTTTTAATCAGCAAGCGGGTGTACAACTCAAAATCATCAGCCAGCAGCAGGAAGCCGAACTGGGGTTCCGTTCTGCTAAAGCGGCACTGCATGACCCGACATTACGCGATAACGACCTGCTGGTATGGGACATCGGCGGCGGCTCGATGCAGATGACTGCCTGGCGTGACCAGTCAGGTAAGACGGTTTCCGACGTTTATCAAGGTAAACTCGCCTCGGTCACGCTGAAGAACTTTATCGTCGATGTATTAAAAAACCAGCCATCTGCCACCTCTCCCAATCCAATTGGCTCCTGGCGCCCTTCCGTACTGCGCTTTGTCGAGTTTTACGCCCACAACGATGTCCCGCCGCAGATTAAACAAGATCTCGCTACGCGCCGGGTGATCGGGATCGGCGGCGTACACGGTTTCTCGATTAAGAATCAACTGAAAATCAAAGATAATCGCTATGACCTGGCGACTCTGGAACAGGTAGCAAAACAGCAGGTATGGAAAGGTGACAGCGAACTCACGGGCGATTACCGCGCTACCGATGTCAGCAATTTGCTGTTGGTGGAAGGCTATATGCGCGCCCTTGGCATTAAGGATGTCACTGTCGTTAAAGCCAGCCTGATTCAGGGCGTCGTACTGGAATAAAAGACAGCCGGGCGTCGGTCTGACGCCCGGGCTCTCAGGACGGTTTTACCAGCCGGATAGCATGTTCCAGCATACGTTGTTCATCGCGTTCATCATGGGCGCGATGCTGGCGAGTACGCTTTAGCAGGCTGGTGATCTCTTCCCTTTTGGTTTCGTGCCCGCACTCCGCCAGCACAATCACCGCATCACCAATTACCCGGCAAACTTCGTCGTAATCGTCTTCACTTAATACGTCACGTTTCATCGCCCCTCCTGACGTCAAATACCTTAACCAAGCCTGGTCAGGATTTCGTTATCCTGCAAACCCCGGTTGCTGCTCACGTATTCCCTGACTACGCTGAAATGGCAATTCACTATTATCAGGGAGTCATTTATGACTGGAAAAGCGGAAGCAAAATTGAATGAAGCCGCGGGTGCGGTGGAAGAAAAAGTGGGTGAAGTCACTGGATCACGCCGACGTCGGTTCAAAGGTGCAGCACGGCGCTACCCGGCGCAGGCCAGCTATGTCGCCCAGGATGCTGCCGATTGTGTGATTAAAAGCGTGCGCGAAAATCCGGTGACCGGAATAGCCATCGCCGCCAGTGTCGGTGTGGTGATCGGTTTCTTACTGGGGCGCAAGTAAGCGTTTGATTTGCGCATGGAGGCGCAAACTTAATTCAGTGAATGTAAGTTTATGTTTTAAAATATTCGACTTTGCCTGAGTTCTCTTTAATTCCCTCCTCATTTCTATTGTTCACAGAGAATCCTCTCAACTTATTCCCTGAGCATTTTATTTATTATTTTCATCGAATTATACAATGGAGATGTTCAGTGAAGAAGTTATCAATTATTGCGATAGCGACGCTATCTGCAATTTATGGCAGCAATGTATTTGCAGTTGAAGTAACACCAGAAGAAAGCGGAAAAATCAGTGCCGATCTTCATGGCTCCGCAGGTGAAGTCAGCCGCCATCGTGGTGAGCGACTGAAAACCAAAATCCAGTGGAAAGCCTGGAGTAATGATATGGAAGGGCTGCATCCGCATAGCCCGAAGAACTATCAAGTCTATAAAGTTGAATACGCGAAGCCAGGTGACATTTATCCGTCATCGGGTAACAGCAATGAAATGATTCTCAAAGAGAACGAAAATGGTTTTGCCGCCAATCTGGAAAAGAACGTCCCTTTCCAACTGAACAGCAACAAGATTGTTGGGATGTATTATGACGAGTGGGCCTACTGGGAACGCTCGTTCTCGGCTGATTTAGTTCCGGCCAAAAACCTGACACACATTTTCTGGAGCTTCCTTGGCCTGTGTGACTTTGGTGCACAACGACCCGGCAATGTCACCCTGCCCAGCACCGGCAACACCGGACTGGTAGCAGAAGGTAACGAACGCGGACAGAAAATCCTCAAAGGCATGTGCGGCCAGGGCAACCTGCCGACAGAAAGCGGCGATACCAGCTGGCAAGGCAACGATACCCCGGCTAAACAGCAGGGCGATTTCAATGTCACCCGCTACGATCCGCAAGCGTCTTATTATGGCCTGAAAGCGCTGGAAAGAATGAAGAAAGCGAATCCGCAGCTGAACGTGATGGTCTCCATCGGCGGCTGGTCGATGAGTGCGCCGTTCCATGCGATGGTGGAAACCAAAGAAGGTCGCGATATCTTCGTTAACTCAGTGATGAACTTCCTCAGCGAAAATCCGTTCGTGGATGGTATTGACCTTGACTGGGAATTTGTCGGTTCTACCGGACCGTCAGCGATGGGCAATCTGGCCACCGATGGTTATCAGAAAGAAAAAGAACGCTATACCGCGCTGGTCAAAGAACTGCGTAAAGCGATGGATGCCAAATATAGCGGTGCACAGCGTAAGCAGTTAAGTGCGGCCGTCAGTGCATCACCGGCAAAACTCGCTGCGATCGACTTTAACAGCCTGAAAGATGATTTTGATTTTATCAATATCATGACCTACGACATGTACGGTGCCTTCGCCCGTAACCCGGGTCACCAGGCTGCCGTCTATGCCAAACCGATCGCCGGGACATATTACCAGCAGGGTGGTCAGGATAAAGTCAAAGACGAAGCCGGTAACATCATCATTGATGGCCAGGGCAACGATATGACCGGAGAGCAAACGCAGCGCGGATTCAGCACCGAAGGCGCAGTGAAAGCCATTCTGGACAACAACCCGAACTTCCCATCAGAGAAACTGGTGGTGGGTGCAGCGGCTTATAGCCGTGGCTGGCATAGCGTCAGTGTGAAACAGGAACACGATAAACTGTTCTGGCATGGTATCGCCAACGGTGAAGAAGTGAGTCGTAAGGGGCTTGGTAGCAACGGTTCCTATGAGCATGGCGTGACCGATTATCGTGAGCTGTACGATAACATCATCAGCAAGAAACAGGACGTTTACTACGATAAACAGGCTGAAGCCGCGTATATCTGGAAACCCATCGCTAAAGTCAATGGTAACCCAACCGCACAGGTTGAAACCTTCGATTCCCAACGTTCCGTGATTGCGAAAGGCGACCTGGTGAAGAAATACAAACTGGGTGGTATGTTTGCCTGGGCGGCAAGTAATGACAATGGTTTGATTCTGAACAGTATGAACGCCGCAGTATGTAACAAGCAGGCTAATGGCAGCTACTACAACTTCAGCGAAGATTATAACGGCGTTGTGGATACCAAAGTCATTGATTCACAGAATGGCGTACCGACCAAAGTGGACGAGAGCATGTCCGGTCCCGTCGCGTACAACTTCAACGGTCAGAACTATTGCAACTCAAGCACCCCAGAAGTACCGGAAACTCCGGAAAGCCAGGCACCTACCGTTACACTGGATAAAACCAGCATCAATGTGGTGGGCACCAGTGACTATGGCTTTGGCTACCCGGTAATTGCTGGCAGCAACCAGGATTCTGTGACCTGGAAATGGGAACGCATTGAGGGCAACAGCGATATTTATCTGAAGTCTTACGATAAAGCGTCAGCTGAAATCGTCGTACCGAAAAATCTGTTTGATGTCTCTGCGAAATTCCGTGTAACCGCAACCAATGGCGACAAAAAATCTGGCGAAGCTTTTGTCACCGTGAATGTTGTAAAACCTGCCGTTTCCATTAGTGGTTCGAACACTATGGCCTCAGCAAATCCGGTTAAACTGGAAGCCGAAGCTAACTTTGATCAGGTGACTTATGCATGGACGCTGAAGCAAGGTGCACAAGTCGTTGCCAATGGTATCGATCAGAACGGACAGATCAAAGCGGGTCTGGCTGCGGGAGATTATATTGCTGAGGTGACAGCCAGCAGTGTGAAAGGTGCGCGTTCTGCCACTCAAACACACGCGGTGAAAGTGACTCAGGAAGTGCAGAATAACGATCAGGCATTTATCAATGGCATGAAGTTAGGTCTGCAATTCAAAGACGAAGGCAACAGATACTTCATTACAGGTACAGTAGCATCTTCTCAGACACCAACCAGCAAACCCAATTACTCATGGTCGCCAATGGGTGGTACTCAGGAAAGCACCAACGGACTGTCTTATTTCACCTTCTCAGTGGAAAAAACCAGCAGTCCTCAGCTGATGAATCTGAAGGTGGACGTCACCGCAGGTAAAGAGACGCGTCAGTTGATGGAAAACTTTACGGTTCCGGCGTTATCGGGTTCCGCAGGTTATCCAGCCTGGGCTTATGGCAACAACTACAAAGCCGGTGATGTGGTGACCCACAAAGGCAAAGTGTTTGAGTGCGTGGTAGCAGGCTGGTGTAGCCAGACAGGACAATGGTCTCAGCTGCATTATGAGCCAGAAGTCGGTATCAGCTGGACTCAGGCGTGGAAATACCACAAATAATTAAGCAGCAACTCGCTTAATCATGACCTAAGCTGCGGTAGCGTCTACCGCAGCTTTTTTATTGGTGGTACCCCACCTCATCCCGCCGCTCCTGGATGTGTTCATCCGGCGTTTCCGCCACATCCGCTATGCCACTGTTGCCGGCATCAAGGTGGCGGCCACTGTATGCATGCATATGTGGCGGCCCTGGTAACGGTTGCGCGCATGACCCAAACGACAACAGCAGAAAAAACCACGCGGCCAGCGGCATCTTCCTCATCATCAACTCACCTGCACAATGATCCAAAAGTGCGACCAGCGTGCCTGAACCGATGCAAATTAATGTCAGCGCCACGCAAAGCTACGTGGGCAGCATTGAGCAGATGCGAACAATTATGCCTGTGATTTACGTGCCTTATAGCGCGCCACCATGGTTATCAAGGCCTGGTAGATCAAGCCTGCATACAGGCTCATGACTACCGCCATGCCAGGTTCTTTGCCTTGACTCTGCCAGGAGACGAACCACATAAAAATGCCCCATAGCAGCGAAAACAGCAGCCAGCCTTTAACAAATTTCATCACGCCCTGCATCGTACCCTCCTTTAGATGAGCGCTGACGATAGCGGTTTGTACGCGAGATGACACGAAATGTTGTCTGTGTATGTTAACTGGCTCAAAATTTTGCGGATGGATCGTGGCGGCGCGATTTGTCGCCTCGCCAGAGAAGAGGTAATGCCCCACCCGGCGCTTATCTCCGGCACTCGCAATGGCTTAGCTCTTGAAGGGGCATAAGAATCATCTCAAAAATCCGCGCTAAAAACTTAACTTTTATTGCCATGCTTATTATTAGCTAAATAATTATCACTTTACTCAAAAGTGTGGTCATTCTGTCAGCGGCTCACCATGACATGGGGACTGGATTAATTAATCAACTTTTTGCGACGGGCATCCATGAAAGACAGTTTATCGCCTTGACCATTGCACGGCACGGCGTGCCAGTAAAGGCGCACATAGCCGCCCTGGTGCTTCTGCTTACAGCTCTCCGCCACTTCATACGCTAACCGGGAGGCGTTAAACAGGTTCAGATAATGATCGCTTTTAAGGTCATCTATCACGGCCTGCTTGAGATAGGCGTTTATTCGACTGTCGCGCATCATCGACACGAAATCACGAACAGCCGTGTAGGCAAGGTTCCGGCATTGCAGACGTATTTTGCCCTGGCTGTACCTTTCGCAATTCGAAATGTCTGTTTCTACTGAGCTGAAAAGGAGTGAAACCGGAAACTCCGCGGGAGTCATGACTTTTGCCTCGGCCGGATTTCTTTTCGCTGAGAGTTTGATCATGGGATTCAATGTCATTATCTCTCGGGAAACTGGCTCAAGTTCGGTCGGCAGCCTACTCAAATCAGCGCTTTCCAGCGGCACATAGGGATCATCGTTCTTGAGTAAGGGACCTGACGGCTGTTTAGATTTCAGTACCGTCTCCGTTGAACCGTGTCCGGTGCAACTTGATAAAACAAAAGCAAAAATCAGTAAAACCCAACGTTTCAAAACAGCATACCTACGCAACAACTCAAAGAGGGCCAAGAGGGTAACGCATCTGCACCCTGAAGATCAGCATTCCGTGACGGCGTTTTGTAACAAAAGTATCGTGTGTTTGAGTGACAGACTCAGGAGCAGCCAGTTGCTGACATTTTCATGGCCTCTAACCTCCGTGGTTACGATCGGTGCTGCCTGTAGTATCAAAGAATAGTTACCTCAGCGTTGCTTATGTACATCACTCACACTGGCTTAGTTATTGAAAGGGTAAAAATGAACAAGAGCACACATATGCGCCCTCTGATAATGAAAACCCCGACGCGCACCGGCAATTAATTTCTCGGTTCGTCAACCACAGGGGCTTATGAATTACGGAAGAAAACTTAAGTCTTCTTCCTTTGGCCCTTAACACTTACAACATTAATGATGTTTTTAGAAATTGTGATTAAGAGAACAATCACGCACATTATTGAAAAAATAGATTTTTAACAGCAATAAATCTCATCAACAAAACCTCATTAAAGCCAAGCCAATTCTAAATTTGAAAGCTATAGTTAGGTCTCACTTGGGATGGTTTATATAGGCATCGCCATGATGATTTAAGCCAATCTAATTGATAATGATTACCGCCTGATTTCGCGCCACCTCATAAGGGTTATAATATGATTCAATCAGCAAGTAGCATTCAGAAACGCAGCGATGAGAAGCGTGGATTTAAACCTAAAACCTATAAACTCTCTTTGACTGCCATCGAGAAGATAGAGTTACTGGCCCGGGAGAAGGGTGTTTCCCAAGGGACAATCATTGCCGATGCAATAATGAACTATGATGGGTCACAAAAAAGTTAAGCCACGAAATTATTTAATTCAAAACTAAAACACCCGTTCAGGAACTATTTCGGCCATTAAAGAGTGTTGGAACCATATATATCACACTCACAACGAAATTGCGGACCTCGATAGCAAATAACCCCGCCATTTGGCAGGGTTCCGCTGTTTTAGCTGCATGTCTAAGTGACCACTTGTAACTGGCTACAACAGTTTTTGCCTAACGCAGGAGAATTATTTACTATTAATTAGAAATTTTTGAGTATGGCATTGAACGTGGCACCGCCATACATACGACAACCGACGGAGAATGGATGCATGGCACGTAATATGGCCCCGGGCTATTGTATTGTCGAGCGGCCTGGGTCACTTGATTATCAGGCCAGAGAACTGTTCAGAGATACCCGCACTCCAGCTGCTCAGATGTTCATGAGAATGAATACTGATACACCCTGGTTAAAGCCCGGGCAGATATTGATTGTTGCCGATCCTGATACACCAGCACCAATGACTTTGCAGGCACTGTCAGCACTCAGGCAAGCCAAAACAAAAATAAACCAGGCTTTGAACGGAGTCAGCACAGAAGAAGCCAGTTTCATGCAGAAGTATTACGGAGTTATCGCGGGCCTGACAAATGCCGGAGACAAGATTTTCGGTACTGTAGGAGATGCAGGCGAAAAATACTATTCCTCTATAGAACAGACCCTGTAGAAAATCGAGGGCAGCTACCAAAATCACTTCCGCACACAAGGCACCCTTATAAGTCAGCAATTTTTGTGGAGCGCAATCAGCTATTGAACCAACTGAAAGAACTGGTAAATAAACCCCTTCTCAAGTCTCTAAACCGTTATGATCTTAAACTTCGGCCTTACGAAGATATGCGCAGAGCATTAAACCTTTCAAGCCGCTCGATCGTTCATGAGTGGTCAACGTTTGGCTGGAAGTTCCGCAGCTGACTTGATTATGGATTCAATATACAAACACCTGGACATCTGACAGCAAATGAAAATTTTTGTAATCGCCATTATCATTGTTGCCAGCCTGGCTTTTATCGCCTCAATCATCTGGTATGCAATCAACAGGCCCAAGTACTACGAATTATTGAATCGCTTCCAAAGAAAATATACGTTTCCTGCTCCGTACTCATTTAGCTGCATGGTAGGTTTTTTTGGCGCACCACTTATGGCTTACTTTTTCCTTCGACTAAAGAACAGGAAGAACATACTGTTTGTTGAGAAAGCCAGCGATGTATACCCCTTTCCGGATAATGACACTATCAAATTAATGTCCTGGTTACCGGTCTTCAAAGGTTTATTAATAATTTGCACGGTTTGCTATTCCTTCCTCATGCTTCTTGCGGTTTTTCTGGAGGCAAAGGACAGATTATTCCCATAGTCTGCATGCTTTATCGTCGGGACAAACAGCCCACTAAGTGGGTTGTGGCATACTAATTCTAAAGCAAGTTGTCCATTTCCAGTTTTACATCAAACATCAACAGACAGCCTTCCACAATACCTTCTGCCAACATGAGTTTTATCATGACCATTCCCTCAGTGACCTTTAGTTTCTTCACAAATGCATGCCGCACCAACAAAAACGGGAGCCATTGGCTCCCGTTTTGCACTCTACCCGCTAAGGCAGATTACATATTCGCGATAATCGCGTCACCAAACTCTGAACATTTCAGCAGCTTAGCGCCTTCCATCAGACGTTCGAAGTCATAGGTCACGGTTTTGTTGGCGATAGCGCCTTCCATGCCTTTAACAATCAGGTCTGCGGCTTCGAACCACTCCAGATGGCGCAGCATCATCTCAGCGGAGAGGATAACGGAACCTGGGTTCACTTTATCCTGACCCGCATATTTCGGTGCAGTACCGTGGGTCGCTTCGAACAGCGCACATTCGTCACCGATGTTGGCACCCGGTGCGATACCGATACCGCCAACCTGCGCCGCCAGGGCGTCAGAGATGTAGTCACCGTTCAGGTTCATACAGGCGATCACGTCGTACTCTGCCGGACGCAGCAGGATCTGTTGCAGGAAGGCGTCAGCGATGACGTCTTTCACGATGATCTCTTTGCCGGTGTTCGGGTTTTTGAACTTCATCCACGGACCGCCATCGATCAGTTCGCCGCCGAACTCTTCTTTCACCAGCTGATAGCCCCAGTCTTTGAAAGAACCTTCGGTGAACTTCATGATGTTGCCTTTGTGCACCAGGGTCAGGGAGTCACGATCGTTAGTGATGGTGTATTCCACTGCGGCACGCACCAGACGTTTGGTGCCTTCTTCTGAACACGGCTTCACGCCGATGCCACACTGCTGCGGGAAGCGAATTTTCTTCACGCCCATCTCTTCACGCAGGAACTTGATCACTTTGTCCGCTTCCGGCGTACCGGCTTTCCACTCGATACCGGCATAGATATCTTCGGAGTTTTCACGGAAGATCACCATGTCGGTATCTTCAGGACGTTTTACCGGGCTCGGGGTGCCTTTGTAATAGCGTACCGGACGCAGACATACGTAGAGGTCCAGCTCCTGACGCAGCGCAACGTTCAGAGAACGAATACCGCCACCAACCGGGGTAGTCAGCGGGCCTTTGATGGCAACGCGATATTCTTTGATTAAATCGAGGGTTTCCTGCGGCAGCCAGACGTCCTGGCCGTAGAGTTCTACTGATTTCTCACCGGTGTAAATTTCCATCCAGGAAATTTTTCGCTCGCCGTTGTAGGCTTTCTTCACAGCGGCATCAACCACTTTCAGCATCACAGGCGAAACGTCAACACCGATGCCGTCACCTTCAATGTAGGGGATGATCGGGTTATTAGGTACTACCAGTTTGCCCTGATCCAGGGTGATTTTCTGACCTTCCGCCGGAACAACTACTTTGCTTTCCATTAACCTCTCCTTCGAGCGATTTTTTGTTAATGATTTGTAAGATGCGCGTCAATACTACTTGAATATTTCCGCCGCGCCAATCACCGCAGTTTCGCGTTATAATGCGCTGATTGTCACCGACTGCAAAGCCCATGCGAAAAACTTCTCAACGAATTCACCAGGATAAACGATTCAGCGGCCCGGCACGTAAGCCTGTCCGCCGTGATACGCGGCCCAAAGGCCCGGTACGCGTCATACTCTTTAACAAACCTTTCGATGTTTTACCGCAATTTAGCGATGAGGCCGGACGCCGCACCCTCAAGGATTTCGTGCCCGTTACCGACGTCTACGCCGCAGGCCGCCTCGATCGCGACAGCGAAGGGCTGATGGTGTTAACCAATGATGGCGCACTCCAGGCGCAGTTAACACAGCCCGGTAAGCGAACCGGAAAAATCTATTTTGTGCAGGTGGAAGGCGAACCGCAGGAATCAGATTTATCCCGCCTGCGCACGGGCGTGACGCTGAATGATGGCCCCACCCTGCCTGCCGGTGTCGAGTGCGTCGCCGAGCCGGAATGGCTGTGGCCACGCCAGCCGCCGATTCGCGAACGCAAAGCTATCCCCACCAGTTGGTTAAAGATCACCTTATATGAAGGGCGTAACCGTCAGGTGCGACGCATGACGGCACACATAGGTTTCCCTACCCTGCGCCTGATTCGCTATGCCTTGGGGGAACATCAGCTGGATAATCTGGCGCCAGGCGAATGGCGTGATATCAGCGCACAATTTTCAATAACTTCAGGTTAACAATCCGGGAGGATCGATGTTTAAACCTCATGTCACGGTGGCGTGTCTGGTGCAGGCGCAAGGTCAGTTGCTGGTGGTGGAAGAACAGGTCAATGGCCGCGCTACCTGGAATCAGCCCGCCGGTCATCTGGAAGCGGATGAAACCCTGTTGGAAGCGGTACAACGCGAGCTGTTTGAAGAGACCGGCATCACCGCCACGCCGGACTATTTTCTCGGTGTGCAGCAGTGGATCGCCCCGGATAATACGCCTTTTGTGCGGTTCCTGTTTGGCCTGGATCTGGCAGAAATGGTCGCCACTACGCCACATGACGATGACATCGATTGCTGCTGGTGGCTGACGCCAGAGCAGATTATCAGCGCCGATAAGCTGCGTTCGCCGCTGGTGGCGGAAAGTGTGCGGCTGTGGCAACAGGGGGCACGCTATCCTCTGCAACTGGTTGCTCCGTTCCAGTGGCCGTTTCACGAGGGTGCGCACCCGGCTTCCGCGTGCTAGAATACGCCGCCTGTTTTTATCGTAATCAAGAGTGCGTCATGTCTGACAACAGCCAGAAAAAAGTGATCGTCGGTATGTCCGGCGGCGTCGATTCTTCCGTTTCCGCCTGGTTACTGCAACAGCAGGGTTATCAGGTCGAGGGCCTGTTCATGAAGAACTGGGAGGAAGACGACGGCGAGGAGTATTGCACTGCCGCTGACGACCTGGCTGATGCGCAGGCCGTATGTGACAAACTCGGTATCAAATTGCACAAAGTTAACTTTGCCGCCGAGTACTGGGACAATGTTTTTGAGCATTTCCTCGAAGAGTACAAAGCAGGCCGTACGCCGAACCCCGATATTCTGTGCAACAAAGAGATCAAATTTAAAGCGTTTCTCGAATTCGCCGCTGAAGATCTCGGTGCTGACTTTATCGCGACCGGCCACTATGTGCGTCGTCAGGATGTTGACGGCCAAAGCCGCCTGCTGCGCGGCCTCGACGGCAATAAAGATCAGAGTTACTTCCTGTACACCCTGAGCCATGAGCAGGTTGCGCAAAGCCTGTTCCCGGTGGGTGAGCTGGAAAAACCAGAAGTGCGTCGCATTGCCGAGCAGCTTGATCTGATCACCGCGAAGAAAAAAGATTCCACCGGCATCTGCTTTATTGGCGAACGCAAATTCCGCGATTTCCTTGGTCGCTATCTCCCGGCTCAACCGGGCGAGATTGAAACCGTTGACGGCGAAATCGTCGGTGAGCATCAGGGCCTGATGTACCACACCCTGGGCCAGCGCAAAGGATTGGGCATTGGTGGTCGTAAAGAAAGCAATGACGATCCCTGGTACGTGGTCGATAAAGACGTCGCCCGTAACCGTCTGATTGTGGCGCAGGGTGGTGATCATCCGCGTTTGATGTCCGTGGGGCTGATTGCCCAGCAGTTGCATTGGGTGGATCGTCAACCGATTACCGCGCCGCTGCGTTGCACGGTGAAAACCCGTTACCGCCAGACCGATATCCCGTGCGAAATTATCCCGCACGGCGATGACCGTATTGAAGTGCGTTTTGATGAGCCGGTTGCGGCTGTCACGCCGGGCCAGTCTGCCGTGTTTTACCTCGGTGACGTTTGCCTGGGTGGCGGCATTATTGAACAGCGTCTGCCCTGGACAGCGGCCTAAGGTCGGCGCTGCCGACGCGTATACAGGAGTAACCGTGGCTAAGAACTATTATGAGATAACGCTGGCACTGGCGGGCGTCTGCCAGGCTGCGCATCTGGTGCAGCAGCTGGCGCATCAGGGTACCTGCAATAATGACGCGCTGAGCGTGTCACTGCGCAGCCTGCTTGATCTCAATCCCGGCTCAACGCTGGCGGTGTATGGCAATGATGAGGCCAACCTGCGGCTCGGGCTGGAGACGCTAATGGCGGTGCTGAACAGCAGCAGCCGCCAGGGTGCCGGTGCAGAATTAACGCGTTACACCCTGAGCCTGATGGTACTGGAGCGCAAACTGCACGGGAACAAACAGGCATTGAACATCCTGGCCCAGCGCATCAGCCAGTTGGATCGCCAACTGGCGCACTATGAACTGGAATCCGACACCATCACCAGCGCGATGGCAGCGATTTATGTCGATGTGATTAGCCCGCTTGGCCCACGTATTCAGGTGACCGGCTCCCCACAGGTGCTGCAAAGCTCACAGATTCAGGGCCGCGTGCGCGCCGCGCTGCTGGCGGGTATCCGTTCTGCCGTATTATGGCAGCAGGTCGGTGGTGGCCGCCTGCAACTGATGTTCTCGCGTCAGCGTTTGCTGAGTGAGGCAAAAACCATTTTATCCCGGCTGGGAACGGCGTATTAAACGTCTTTCCGGCATTACGCTTTGTTAAACGATTCAGGAGTTGCACTGATGGAATTATCCTCTCTGACCGCCGTCTCACCTGTCGATGGTCGTTACGGCGATAAAGTCAGCCCGCTGCGCGCGATTTTCAGCGAATACGGTTTGCTGAAATTCCGCGTTGAGGTTGAAGTTCGCTGGTTACAGAAACTGGCCGCGACCGCAGAGATCAAGGAAGTTCCTGCATTTGATGCTGACGCAAACGCTTTCCTTGACGCTATCGTCACCAATTTCAATGAAACTGACGCAGCGCGCATCAAAACCATCGAGCGCACCACCAACCACGACGTGAAAGCGGTGGAATACTTTCTAAAAGAGAAAGTGGCCGACGTCCCTGCCCTGCACGCGGTATCTGAGTTTATCCACTTCGCCTGTACTTCCGAAGATATCAACAACCTGTCGCACGCGCTGATGCTGGAAACCGCCCGCCGTGACGTGATTCTGCCGTACTGGAGCAAAATCATTGCCGCAGTGAAAGGCCTGGCGCAGGAATATCGCGACATTCCGCTGCTGTCGCGTACCCACGGCCAGCCTGCCACCCCGTCCACTATGGGTAAAGAGATGGCGAACGTCGCTTACCGTATGGAGCGTCAGCTGCGTCAGCTGGGCAACATCGAAGTGCTGGGCAAAATCAATGGTGCGGTAGGTAACTACAACGCCCACATCGCTGCCTATCCGGAAGTGGACTGGCACCAGCTGAGCGAAGCCTTCGTTACCTCTCTGGGCATCACCTGGAACCCCTACACCACGCAGATTGAGCCGCACGACTACATTGCTGAAATGTTCGACTGCATCGCACGTTTCAACACCATTCTGATCGACTTTGATCGCGATATCTGGGGCTACGTGGCGCTCAACCACTTCAAACAGAAAACTATTGCCGGTGAGATTGGTTCTTCGACCATGCCGCATAAAGTTAACCCGATCGACTTCGAAAACTCCGAAGGTAACCTCGGCCTGGCGAATGCGGTGATGCAACATCTGGCCAGCAAACTGCCAGTTTCGCGCTGGCAGCGTGATTTGACCGACTCCACCGTCCTGCGTAACCTGGGCGTTGGCGTGGGTTATGCGCTGATTGCCTACCAGGCGACGCTGAAAGGCATCTCTAAGCTGGAAGTGAACCGCGATCGTCTGCTTGACGAGCTGGATCACAACTGGGAAGTTCTGGCGGAGCCAATCCAGACGGTAATGCGTCGTTATGGCATCGAGAAGCCGTACGAGAAACTGAAAGAGCTGACGCGCGGTAAACGCGTGGATGCGGCCGGTATGCAGGCGTTTATCGATAGCCTGGAACTGCCGGAAGAAGAAAAAGTGCGTCTGAAACAGATGACGCCGGCAAACTACCTTGGCCGTGCGGTCCAGATGGTTGACGACCTGAAGTAATCGCCACCCACGCAGGCGCGCCGCGGCTCGCCTGCGTTAATCTGCGGTTTAGCTGACCTGGCATATACTTTTCTCCATCAATGTGTTGAAAGTAAGGAAATGCTATGCGTGTTCTGGTTGTGGAAGATAATGCGCTGCTGCGTCATCATCTCGCCGTGCAATTGCGCGAAATGGGCCATCAGGTGGATGCCGCAGAAGATGCGAAAGAAGCCGATTATTTTCTCCAGGAGCATGTGCCGGATATTGCGCTGGTCGATCTCGGCCTGCCGGGCGAAGACGGTATGTCACTGATCCGCCGCTGGCGTGGTGATGCCATTCGCCAACCGATTCTGGTGCTGACCGCGCGTGAAGGCTGGCAGGCAAAAGTGGAGGCGCTGGAAGCCGGTGCCGACGACTATGTCACCAAACCTTTCCATATCGAAGAAGTGGCAGCACGTTTGCAAGCGCTGATGCGTCGTAACAGCGGTCATGCTTCCCAGATTATCTCGATGCCCCCGTTTCAGGTTGACCTCTCGCGTCGCGAGCTGACCATCAATGAAGAACAGGTCAAACTGACGGCGTTTGAATACACCATCGTGGAAACCCTGATCCGCAACGCCGGTAAAGTGGTCAGCAAAGATTCGCTGATGTTGCAGCTTTATCCCGACGCCGAACTGCGTGAAAGTCATACCATTGATGTGCTGATGGGGCGTCTGCGTAAAAAAATTCTCGCGCTCTATCCGACGGAAGTGATTAACACCGTACGCGGCCAGGGCTATCGCTTCGATCTCTGATAAATGAACTGGTTGCGTCGTCTGCGTCCCTTCTCACTGCGCGCCCGCTTTTTGCTGGCGACGGCAGCCATTGTGTTGTTTCTGTCGCTCTCCTACGGCATGGTTGCCGTGGTGGGTTATGTGGTGAGTTTTGATAAGAACACCTACCGCGTGATGCGAGGCGAGAGCAACCTGTTCTTCACCCTCGCCCAATGGCAGGACAACAAACTCACCATTGCTCAGCCTGAGCGCATGACGCTGAATTTCCCGACGCTGGTGTTTATCTACGATGAACACGGCAAATTGCTGTGGCAACAGCGCGATGTCCCGGAGATTCGCAAGAAAATTCAGCGCGAGTGGTTACTCAAACCAGATTTTTACGAAATTGATACCAGCAATCGTACCAGCCTGGCGGCGATGGGGAATAACCCGGTGGCGCAGAGGCAATTACACGCCTGGGATACCGACAGCAACGACACCTTTACCCACTCGGTTGCCGTCAATCGCTACGATGCCACCACCAACTTACCGGCGCTGACGATTGTGGTAGTCGATTCGATCCCGCAGGAACTGCAACATTCGGATGTGGTGTGGTCATGGTTTAGCTATGTGCTGGCCGCGAATCTGCTGCTGGTGATCCCGTTACTGTGGCTGGCCGCGCACTGGAGCCTCCGGCCCATTGGTGATCTCACTTCTCAGGTACGCGAGCTGGAAACCAGCCAGCGTGAAAACCTCGATGATAATCCTCCGCAGGAACTGAAGAGCCTGGTTCGCAACCTGAATTTGCTGCTTTCCAACGAACGACAGCGTTATACGCGCTATCGCACCACACTGTCCGATCTCACCCACAGCCTGAAAACCCCACTGGCGGTGTTGCAGAGTACGCTGCGTTCACTACGCAGCGGCAAAGAGCTGACGGTGGAACAAGCCGAACCGGTGATGCTGGAACAAATCAGCCGTATCTCGCAGCAAATTGGTTATTACCTGCATCGCGCCACCATGCAGGCCGACCATAACCCGTTGCAGCGCGACCTCCATTCCGTCTCCGCGTTGCTCGACAGCCTGTGCTCGGCGTTAAACAAGGTTTATCAACGCAAAGGGGTGGAAATCACCCTCGATATCTCCCCTGAGCTGACCTTTATCGGTGATCAAAACGATTTCATGGAAGTGCTGGGCAACGTACTGGATAACGCCTGCAAATATTGCCTGGAGTTTATTGAGGTCACCGCGCGCCAGACAGACAAAGCTCTGCATCTGTATATCGACGACGATGGTCCCGGCATTCCCGAAAGTAAGCGGGATTTAATCTTTGTACGCGGGCAGCGCGCCGATACGTTGCGTCCCGGCCAGGGCCTGGGTTTGGCGGTGGTGCGCGACATTCTGGAACAATATGCCGGTCAGGTTATCGCCACCACCAGCCCGCTGGGCGGTGCCCGTATGGAAGTCATCTTCCAACGTCAGGAAGTTGAACATCGTCGCGAGTAGAACGGCACGCGGGCTGTTATACTTGCAGGCATTCATGGCCCTAACCGGAACCCTTCTATGGATTATCAGCTCGATCTTAACTGGCCCGATTTTATTCAGCGCTACTGGCAAAAACGCCCGGTGGTGCTCAAACGTGGTTTTAAAAACTTTATTGACCCTATTTCTCCTGATGAGCTGGCCGGTCTGGCAATGGAAAACGAGGTGGATAGCCGCCTGGTGAGCCACAACAACGGCAAATGGCAGGTAAGCCACGGTCCGTTTGAGAGTTATGATCATCTCGGCGAAAACAACTGGTCGCTGCTGGTGCAGGCGGTGAACCACTGGCATGAGCCTTCTGCGGCACTGATGCGTCCGTTCCGCTTCTTGCCCGACTGGCGCATTGACGATCTGATGATCTCCTTTGCCGTGCCGGGCGGCGGCGTAGGTCCCCATTTCGACCAGTATGATGTGTTTATTATTCAGGGCACCGGACGTCGTCGCTGGCGCGTTGGCGAGAAAGTGCCGATGAAACAGCATTGCCCGCACCCGGACCTGCTCCAGGTGGAACCCTTTGATGCCATCATCGATGAAGAGATGGAACCGGGCGATATTCTCTATATTCCGCCGGGATTCCCGCACGAAGGTTACTCGCTGGAAAACGCGCTGAACTACTCGGTAGGCTTCCGTGCCCCCAGTGGCCGTGAACTGATCAGCGGTTTTGCCGACTATGTGCTGGCGCATGAGCTGGGCAGCTATCGTTATAGCGATCCTGATGTCCCAACGCGTGATTGTCCGTCGCAAATCCTGCCATCAGAAGTGGAAGGCATCCGTGCGGCGATGTTGGATGTGATCAATCAGCCGGAACAATTTAACCAGTGGTTTGGCGAATTTATTTCCCAGTCACGTCACGAACTGGATATCGCGCCACCCGAGCCGCCGTATCAGCCAGATGAGATCTACGACGCCCTGCAACAGGGGGACGCCCTGACCCGTCTTGGCGGTCTGCGTGTGTTGACGCTGGGTGATGTGGTGTTCGTTAACGGTGAAAGCGTGGCTTGTAGCCACCCGGAAGTGCTGGCGGCGCTGGCCAATCGTCAGGTGTTGACGCTGGAAGATTTTGGTACTGCGTTGGATGACCCATCGCTGCTGGCGCAGCTCGCTGCACTGGTCAACAGTGGCTACTGGTTCTTCGCGGACTAACAACAGTATGCACTGAACCGTCACGGCGCGATAAACGCGCCGTGACGGACGTTATTTCTTCTCTGCCACCAGCGCTGCAAGGCGCACAATCACATCCACCGCCTGGGCCATCACGTTGAGTGAAGCAAACTCATGTTTGCCGTGATAGTTGTAGCCACCGGTAAACAGATTCGGGCACGGTAAACCTTTCCACGACAACGCTGAACCGTCAGTACCGCCGCGAATCGGTTTCACGTTTGGCTCGATGCCGCAATCACGCATCGCCTGCAACGCCAGCTCGATAATATGCGGGTGTGGCTCCACCTTCTCCCGCATATTGCGATAGCTGTCGCTGATCTCGACTTTTACCGAACACTCGCCGTGTAATCCCTTGCTGACCCGACGGCCAATCTCTTCCAGCAGCTGTTTACGTTTCGCGTAGTTGTCGGCGTCAAAGTCACGGATGATGTATTGCATCTCGGCATGTTCTACCGTGCCTTTGATGTTGTGCAGATGATAGAAACCTTCATAACCTTCGGTAAACTGGGGTTTTTCCTGCGCCGGGACTTCAGCATGGAAACGCATCGCCAACTCCAGCGCATTCACCATCACGCCTTTCGCGGTGCCGGGATGCACATTGTTACCGACGATTTTCACCACGGCTGACGCGGCATTAAAGTTCTCGAATTCGAATTCGCCAAGGTCGCTACCATCAACGGTATAAGCCCAGTCGGCGGCAAAATTCTCAATGTCGAAGTACGACGTACCACGACCAATCTCTTCATCCGGCGTAAAGGCGACACGAATCGCACCGTGCGGGATATCCCCTTTGGCAAGGCGCGCCATCGCCGTCATAATTTCCGCCACCCCGGCCTTATCATCGGCACCCAGCAGGGTTTTACCGTCGGTAGTAACCAGCGTATGACCAATCAATTTATGCAATATCGGGAACATCACTGGCGAAAGAATTTCGTCCCCATTGCCGAGGGCAATATCCCCGCCACGGTAGTTCTCAATAATCTGCGGATTGACATTCTTCGCGGTGAAATCCGGCGAGGTGTCCATATGCGAGATAAAGCCAATCACCGGGGTCGGCCAGTCAACATTCGCCGGTAAGGTGCCCATCACGCAGCAATGGTCGCTTAAGGTCACATCAACAAAACCCAGAGCCAGCAGTTCTTCCTGTAACTGACGTGCCAGCGTCCACTGCCCTTCGCTGCTTGGCACCTGTCGTGCCTGCGGTTTTGATTGGGTTTCTACCGCCACATAACTGAGAAAGCGCTCAAGTAATTGATCCATCGGTCATCCCTCTAAAGAACCTGCATTATTATCATAGGTCGCTGGTGACGCGATGTTGCGTCAAATCATTATCCATCAGGTTAGTCCCGTCCTGATGATTTGCTTAATCATCAAATAAAGAAAGATGACTTCCCTGCCAGCGTGTGTCCGTACAGCATACTCCGATTTTTTTCAGACTTTTCAAGGTAATTCCTCACTGAAACATGGCATTGGTGCTTTTTTCAGGTATTATCCCGCCCTTCATCACGGCAGGCCGTTACCAACGACTATGCTGTAATCAGATCATTTTCAGACTGAGTGACTAAAATGACGCAAACACGCGCGCAACAGGCGCTGGTTACGCTTTCTGGCATCAGTAAAGCTTTCGATGGTAAATCCATCATCTCCGACTTTCAGCTGACTATCCGCCACGGCGAATTTATCACCCTGCTGGGTCCCTCCGGCTGTGGCAAAACCACGATCCTGCGTCTGATTGCCGGACTGGAAGAGGCCGATAACGGTCGCATCATCCTTGATGGCAACGATATCACCGACACGCCCGCCGAGCACCGCCATATCAACACCGTGTTTCAGAGCTATGCGCTGTTTCCGCATATGTCGGTATTTGAGAACGTGGCTTTTGGCCTGCGGATGCAGAAAACCCCGGCGGATGAGATAACCCGGCGCGTCAACGAGGCGCTGGCGATGGTGCAGCTGGAAAGTTTTGCGCAGCGTCGCCCTCAGCAGCTCTCTGGCGGCCAACAGCAGCGCGTGGCAATCGCCCGTGCGGTGGTGAATCGGCCAAAAGTCTTGCTGCTTGACGAGTCGTTGTCAGCACTGGATTACAAACTGCGTAAGCAGATGCAAAACGAACTGAAAGCGTTGCAGCGTAAGCTGGGTATCACTTTTGTCTTTGTCACCCATGATCAGGAAGAAGCCCTGACCATGTCGGATCGCATCGTGGTGATGCGTGATGGACGGATTGAACAGGATGGCACGCCCCGCGAGATTTATGAAGAACCCGCCAATCTGTTTGTCGCCCGATTTATCGGTGAAATCAACGTGTTTGATGCCGAGGTGTTGAACAGCGATAACGCCCCCGGTGTTCGCGCACGCGTGGAAGGTCGGGAATGTGAGATCCACTGCCCTTTCCCGGTCGTCGCGGGTGATAAATTGCATGTTCTGCTGCGCCCGGAAGATTTACGTGTGGAAGAGATAGCAGACGACAGCCCCAGCGACCAGCTGATCGGCTATGTTCGCGAACGCAACTACAAAGGCATGACGCTGGAATCTACCGTCGAACTGGAAAACGGTAAGTTGCTTACGGTGAGTGAGTTCTTTAATGAGGACGATCCCGATTTTGACCACTCGCTAAACCAAAAAATGGCGGTGAGCTGGGTGCAAAGCTGGGAGGTGGTGCTGCCGTATGAAACTGATGCGTAATCGCCTGCAAAATTTTATTGTGGCAATGATTGTCGGCTGGCTGGCGCTGTTCGTGTTGCTGCCAAACCTGATGATCTTTGTCACCAGCTTTCTGACGCGTGACGATGCGCATTTCGTCAGCATGGTGTTTACCCTCAGTAACTACAGCCGTCTGGTCGACCCGTTATATGCCGAGGTGCTGCTGCATTCGCTGAATATGGCGGTGATTGCCACCCTCTGCTGCTTGCTGCTGGGTTATCCCTTCGCCTGGTGCCTGACCAGGCTGTCGCCCCGCCTGCGGCCGCTGATGTTGTTTCTGCTGATCGTGCCGTTCTGGACCAACTCGTTGATCCGCATCTACGGCCTGAAAATTTTTCTCAGCACCCGCGGCTGGCTGAATGATTTTTTGTTGTGGCTCGGGGTGATCGATGAACCTTTTCGCATTATGTACACGCCGCAAGCGGTGATCCTCGGGCTGATTTATATCCTGCTGCCGTTTATGGTGCTACCACTCTACTCCAGCCTGGAAAAACTGGACCGATCCTGTCTTGAGGCGGCGCGGGATCTCGGCGCGAATACGCTGCAACGCTTTATCCGCATCATTTTGCCGCTTACCATGCCGGGGATTGTTGCCGGTTGCCTGCTGGTGTTGATCCCGGCAATGGGTCTGTTCTACGTCTCCGATTTGATGGGTGGCGCCAGAAATCTGCTGATTGGTAACGTGATTAAAAGCCAGTTTCTCAACATCCGTGACTGGCCGTTTGGGGCCGCCACCAGCATCGTAATGACGCTGCTGATGGGGCTGATGCTGTTGTTTTACTGGCGCGCGGCGCGACTGCTGAATAACAAAGTGGAGCTGCAATAATGGCACGCTGGTTACGCGGCAGCTTTATGGCCGTCATTTACGCCTGGTTTTATATTCCGATCATAATCCTGATCGTCAATTCGTTTAATGCGTCACGCTTCGGCATCAACTGGCAGGGATTCAGTACCCAGTGGTACGGGTTGCTGATCAACAACGACAGTTTGCTCCAGGCGGCACAACATTCGCTGCTGATGGGGGTGCTCTCCGCCAGCTGCGCCACGATTATCGGTTCCCTGACGGCAGTCGCGCTGTATCGTTATCGTTTTCGCGGCAAACCTTTCGTCAGCGGCATGTTGTTCGTGGTAATGATGTCACCCGACATTGTGATGGCGATTTCGCTGCTGGTGCTGTTTATGTTGCTGGGCATCTCACTCGGCTTCTGGTCGCTGTTGTTTTCGCATATCACCTTTTGCCTGCCGTTTGTCGTCATTACCGTGTATTCACGTCTGAAAGGGTTTGATGTGCGTATGCTGGAGGCCGCCAGGGATCTCGGCGCCAGTGAAATCATCATCCTGCGCAAGATATTGCTGCCGCTGGCGCTGCCCGCGGTGGCTGCCGGGTGGCTGTTGAGCTTTACCCTGTCGATGGACGATGTAGTGGTTTCCTCCTTCGTCACCGGCCCAACGTTTGAAATTCTGCCGTTGAAAATTTACTCGATGGTGAAAGTCGGCGTCTCGCCCGAGGTGAACGCGCTGGCGACAATTTTGCTGCTACTGTCGCTGCTGTTGGTGGCAGCCAGTCAGCTGTTATTGCGCGATAAAACTAAATAGAGGACAACCCATGAATAAATGGTCTCACTGGCTGGCGGCTGGGGCGCTGGCACTGGGCATGCAGAGCGCACAGGCTGACGACAGCAACACGCTCTACTTCTACAACTGGACCGAATATGTGCCGCCGGGGCTGCTGGAGCAGTTCACCAAAGAAACTGGCATCAAGGTGATTTACTCCACCTACGAGTCTAACGAGAGCATGTATGCCAAGCTGAAAACCTGGAAAGATGGCGCGTATGACCTGGTGGTGCCCTCCACTTACTTTATCGCCAAAATGCGCAATGAAGGGATGTTGCAGAAAATTGATAAGTCTCAGTTGAGCAACTTTCACAACCTCGATCCGAATCTGCTCAACAAACCGTTCGATCCCAATAACGATTACTCGATCCCCTATATCTGGGGCGCAACCGCGATTGGCATCAATACCGACGCCATTGACCCGAAAAGCGTCAGCGGCTGGGCCGACTTGTGGAAGCCGGAATATAAACAAAGCCTGCTACTGACCGATGATGCACGCGAAGTGTTCCAGATGGCGCTGCTTAAGTTGGGATACTCGGGCAACACCCGTGACCCGAAGGAGATCGACGCGGCTTATGAAGAGTTGAAAAAGCTGATGCCGAACGTGCTGGCCTTCAACTCCGATAACCCAGGCAACCCTTATATGGAAGGGGAAGTGAATCTCGGCATGATCTGGAATGGTTCCGCCTATGTTGCGCGTCAGGCCGGCACACCGTTGCAGGTCATCTGGCCAAAAGAAGGCGGTATTTTCTGGATGGATAACCTGGCGATCCCGGCCAATGCCAAAAACAAGGCCGGCGCGCTGAAGTTGATAAACTTCCTGCTACGCCCGGAAGTCGCCGCAAAAGTGGCGGAAACCATTGGTTATCCGACGCCAAATCTGGCGGCGAAGAAATTGTTGCCAAAAGCGGTGGCGGAAGACCCGTCGCTGTATCCCTCAGCAGACGTGATTAACCACGGCGAGTGGCAGAATGATGTCGGCGATGCCAGCGTGCAGTACGAGACATTGTTCCAGAAACTCAAAGCGGGACGTTAACAAAAATGCGCGATAAATCGCGCCGCTACGAAACATGCACATATGTGTAGCGCCGTGATTTATCGCGCAACTTGTTGTTTATTTATACAACCCACGCAGAAAGGTGTGCACAAACTCCGGCACCACTACGCTCGCCAGGCCGTACTGACCTTCAGCAAATTCGTTACCGATATGGCTGGGTTCCAGATTCAGTTCCACTGTATGCGCGCCCTGTATTTTCGCCTCATGGACAAAACCGGCCGCCGGATAGACATGACCAGAGGTGCCAATCGCGATAAAAAGGTTGGCGCTATCGAGTGCCTGATAAATCTCTTCCATCCCCAGCGGCATTTCGCCAAACCACACCACATGCGGACGCAATGCGGAAGGGAACTGACAGCAGGTACAGCGGTCATCCGGGGTGAGATCGTCGGTCCAGTCAATCACCTGGCCGCTGCTGACACAGCGCACTTTCAGCAATTCACCGTGCATATGCAGCACGCGTTGGCTACCGGCGCGTTCGTGCAAATCATCGATATTTTGCGTCACCAGCAGGAAGTTATCGCCCAATACCTGCTCCAGCTCCGCCAGGGCCAGATGCGCCGCATTGGGTTGGATGTCAGGTTGTTGCAGTTGACGCCGACGTGCATTGTAAAACGCCTGTACCAGCGCCGGATCGCGGTGAAATCCTTCCGGGGTGGCAACATCTTCTACCTGATGTTCTTCCCACAGGCCATCCGCCGCGCGGAAGGTGCGAATGCCCGATTCCGCTGATATTCCCGCCCCGGTTAACACCACCACACGCGGTAAGGGATGCGCGGCCAGCTCGGCTTTACGATCGCGTTCAAAAATACGCTGGCGAAAGCGCTGATGCACTTTACGACGCGTTTTTTTATAGCGGGCGAGTCGTAAGCGACGACGGGGTGTGCGCATAAAGGCTCCTTAATCTGCGCAGCCGCGATACCGCCGCTGCGCCTGTTTGCGGTTACTGCCCGCTCAACACGCGGGCCGGGTCGATGCGGCTGGCGCGACGGGCCGGATACCAACTGGCGAGCAGGCTCAGAATTATAGCCGTGGCCAGGACGGAAATCACATCCAGCCAGTGCAGCTCTGACGGCAGGAAGTCGATAAAGTAGATATCTCCGGCCAGCAATTGATGGCCGGTAAGATGTTCCAGGCCGCGCATAATCGGTGTCAGATTCAGTGCCACCAGCACGCCAACCACCACGCCACTGACGCTGCCCAGCAACCCAGCGAGCAGCCCGTACCAGATAAAGATGGCGCGAATCAGGCCATCCTTCGCCCCGAGCGTGCGCAGCACCGCGATATCGCTACTCTTATCCTTCACCGCCATCACCAGCGTCGAGACGATGTTGAAGCAGGCGACGCCAATCACCAGCACCATCGCCAGATACATAATGGCGCGGATCATCTGAATATCACGGTACATATAACCGTAAGTCCCAATCCAGCTACGGATATAGACGTACGAATGGGTCACTTCACCGGCGTCACGCACCAGTTTCTGCGCCTTGAAGGGATCGCTCATTTTCAGCGCGATACCGCTGACGCTGTCACCCATATCCAGATACGTTTGCGCATCAGCCAGCGGCACCAGCGCCAGGCTGTGATCCAACATGCCGCTGAGTTGCAGAATACCGCTCACCTGCAAACGGATGCGTTTCGGCTGAAGCAGCTTATTTTCGCCATCATTGTTGGGGATCATGATGGTGATCCAGTCACCCTGCTTCACGTTTAGCGACTTAGCGATACCACCGCCCAAAATGATTTGCTGTTTTCCGGCCGCAAATTGTGACCAGGCATCACCAGCAACAAAACGCGGCAGCGCACTGAGGCGCGGCTCCTGTTGCGGATCCACCCCTTTGACCTGGAGCGCCTGTAACTTCGCGCCGCTCTCAATCAAGCCGGTAAAGTTGATGTAAGGGGCGGCGGCGGCAATACCCGGCACCTGCTCGATCGGCGCAATCATCGGCTGCCAGTTGCGAAACGGCTGGTTTACCGGCTCGATTTCACCGTGCGGCACCACCGCCAGAATGCGGTTATTCAATTCCCGTTCGAAGCCGTTCATCGCACTCAGGCCGATGATCAACACCGCCACGCCCAGCGCGATACCGACGGTGGAGATAATCGAAATCAGCGACACCATGCCGCCACGCCGACGGCCACGGCTGAAGCGCAGCCCCAGCAGTAGGGATAACGAAGGCGTCATTACTGCGCTCCCAGCGTTAAATGTTCGCTCAACTGACCGTCGCGCATCTCCATCTGACGGCTGAGACGTTTCGCCAGCTGTAAATCATGTGTCACCACCAGAAATGCGGTGCCCTGGCGGGTATTGAGTTCACCCAGCAACTCAAAGATCGCATCAGCGTTGCGGGCATCGAGGTTGCCGGTTGGCTCATCCGCCATTACCAGACGCGGGCGATTCACCAGCGCACGGGCAATCGCCACACGCTGCCGTTCACCACCGGATAACTCGGAAGGACGGTGCGCAGCGCGTTTCTCCAGCCCAACGGCCGCCAGCATCTCACGGGCGCGCGCTTCCGCTTCACCTTTGGCCGCTTTACCAATCAGCAGCGGCATCGCCACGTTTTCCAGCGCGGTGAAATCCGGCAGCAGGTGATGGAACTGATAAATAAAGCCCAACTCACGGTTGCGCAGCTCAGCTTTGGCCGAAGAGGACATCGCATTCAGGGATTTACCATCAAAGATCACATCGCCAGAGGTTGGCGCATCCAACCCGCCCAGCAGATGCAGCAAAGTACTCTTACCGGAACCGGAGCTGCCGACAATCGCCGTCAGTTCACCGGGTTGCAGGCTGAAAGCCACGTTGCGCAGCACATCGGTCTGCACGCTGCCTTCCTGATAGCGTTTGCACAGGTCACGACACTGCAACAAAGGGGTGTTACTCATAACGTAAGGCCTCAGCGGGTTGAACGGCGGCAGCGCGCCATGACGGATAAAAAGTAGAAAGCAGCGCCACGGCCATCGACACCAGCGCAATGGTGACCACCTGCCAGACATTGATGTCCACCGGCAACGCGGCACCATCGAGGAACAGGCCAATCACCGGCAGCAAATGGTTGAGCTGGCTGGCGAGCAACACCCCCAGCAGCGTGCCGAGCAACGCACCGATAATACCGGCGCTGGCGCCCTGCACCATAAACACCGCCACAATCTGCCGACGGGTTAAGCCCTGGGTTTGCAGAATCGCCACTTCGGCCTGCTTTTCCATAATCAGCAGGCCCAGCGAGGTAATGATGTTAAACGCGGCGACAGCAATGATCAGACTGAGCAGCAGCCCCATCATATTTTTCTCCATGCGTACCGCCTGGAACAGATCGCCTTTGCGCTCGCGCCAGTCTTTCCACACCAGGCCATCGGCCAGTTTTTGCTGGCTGAGGGTATCCACGTCGAGCGGTTTATCCAGCCACAGACGCCAGCCGGTGATGTTGCCAAGCGGATAGCGCATCACGCGTGAGGCATCTTGCTGATTCACCAGGATCTGGTAGCCGTCCACTTCGCTGTTGGCGGCATAGGTACCCGCCACGGTAAAGATACGCTGGCTCGGCACACGGCCTACCGGCGTAAACTGGCTGACTGACGGCACCATCAGACGCAGCTGGTCGCCACGTTTGACGCCCAACTGCCCGGCCAGTTGCTCACCGAGAATCACGTTGTATTGTCCGGCTTGCAGCACGCTCTGCGGGGTATTGACCAGATAAGGGGTTAAGGGGTCTTTTTCGTCCGGGTTGATGCCAAGCATCACCCCGACTGAAACATTGTGGGCGCTTTGCAGCACCACATCGGCGGTGGTCAATGGCGCGACACGGCTGACGCCCTGCAAATTAAGGCTTTGCGCCGTGAGTTGCTGCGGATTGATGCTGCCTTTATCGCTGGTCACCAGCGCCTGCGGCATCAGACCGAGGATATTGCCCTCCAGCTCTCGCTCGAAGCCGTTCATCACCGACAGCACTGTCACCAGCGCCAGCACTCCCAGCGTAATGCCGATAGTGGAGAGCCAGGAGACGAAGCGACCGAAGCGGTCTGAAGCGCGGCCACGCATGTAGCGCAGGCCGATGAATAACGCGACTGGTTGATACATGAGATCCGTCTTGGCAGTAGCCTGAAAATAAGTAGTGGGATGATAAAGGAGCCGCCTGCTTTATGAAACCTCTAACCCTCTGAGTCTGCGGCAAAGTTGCGTCAAAATGCGTCGCATAGCGACCTCATGCACAAAAAAGCGACAAAATAATGACGTTAATTGTACGTTTATTGGTCAGCCGCTGCGGTAAACTACACTAAGTAGTGATGTTGAGTGTGGGGGTACAACATATGCTCAAGTTTCCCAAAGGCAGTATCGTTAAACACAAATCGGGTGAAATTAAAGGCGTGATCGTCAACGTGTTCGAGCAGGGTGATGCGCCAACCGGTTATTACGTGAAGTGGGACGACGGTAACCACAGTTATCATCTGGAACAGGAACTCTCCTGGGCCAACGTCGATCGACCGCGTATGCATTATACGCAGCAATCAATTAAGTAACGGAACCGGGAAAAAAGCACCGCGACAGGTGATCCTCAGGGCGGATTGTGGAATGATGACGCCCTGGAATAAAAGGAGAGAATGTCGAGACCCCATGTCCGAACAGAGTCGTTATACCCTGCCAGTCAAAGCCGGTGACCACCGTCAACTCGGTCAACTGGTGGGAGCCGCCCAGGCGGTTGAGTGTGCCAGCATCACCGAACATCATCAGGGTCCGGTGCTGATGATTACCCCGGATATGCAATCTGCCCTGCGACTACAGGAAGAGATTCGCCAGTTCACCGATCTGCCGGTCAGTAACCTCGCCGACTGGGAAACGCTGCCCTACGACAGCTTCTCCCCGCATCAGGACATTATCTCCTCCCGTTTGTCCACCTTGTATCAATTGCCGACCCTGACTCAGGGCATGCTGATCATGCCGGTGAACACGCTGATGCAGCGCGTTTGCCCGCACAGCTTTTTACACGGCCATGCGCTGGTGATGCGTAAAGGGCAACAGCTTTCGCGCGATGCCCTGCGCGACCAACTGGAACAAGCCGGTTATCGCCATGTCGACCAGGTGATGGAGCACGGGGAATATGCCACGCGTGGCGCGCTGCTCGACCTGTTCCCGATGGGGAGCGATCAGCCGTACCGCATTGACTTCTTTGATGATGAAATCGATAGCCTGCGCCTGTTTGATGTCGACAGCCAACGCACGCTGGAAGCGGTCGACGCCATCAATCTACTACCAGCCCATGAATTCCCGACCGATAAAGCCGCCATTGAACAGTTTCGCACCCGCTGGCGCGAAACCTTTGATGTGCGCCGCGAAGCGGAACACGTTTATCAGCAGGTGAGCAAAGGCACCCTGCCCGCCGGGATTGAATACTGGCAGCCGCTGTTTTTCGAGCAGGCGCTGCCGACGTTATTCAGCTACCTACCTGCCAACACTTTGATTGTTAACAGCGGCGACCTGGAAAGCAGCGCGCAGCGCTTCTGGCAAGACGTCAATGCGCGTTTTGAAAACCGCCGTATCGACCCGATGCGCCCACTGCTGGAGCCGGTGGCGTTGTGGCTGCGTCCGGATGCGTTATTCAGTGAGCTGAAAGCCTGGCCACGCGTCCAGTTAAGCAGCGAAACGCTGGCTGACAAGGCCGCCAATACCAACCTCGGCTATCAACCGCTGCCGGAACTGACGGTGCAGGCTCAGGCCAAAGCGCCACTCGATCTGCTGCGTCAGTTCCTGGAACAGTTCAACGGTCCGGTGGTGTTCTCAGTCGAGAGCGAAGGCCGGCGTGAAAGCTTGCAGGAACTGCTGGCGCGCATCAAATTGCGTCCACAGCCCATCAGCCGCCTGGCGGACGCCAGCGCACAACCGCACAGCCTGATGATTGGTGCCAGCGAACGCGGTTTTATCGATAACGCACGCCAGCTGGCGTTTATCTGTGAAAGCGACCTGCTGGGCGAGCGTGTCAGCCGCCGCCGTCAGGACAACCGCCGCACCATTAACCCGGATGTGCTGATCCGCAACCTCGCCGAGTTGCATCCCGGTCAGCCGGTGGTGCATCTGGAACACGGCGTGGGACGTTATATTGGCCTGACCCGACTGGAAGCCGGGGGGATTGAAGCCGAATATCTGATGCTCTCCTACGCTGGCGACGCCAAACTGTATGTGCCGGTCTCGTCGTTGCATCTGATCAGCCGTTACGCCGGGGGCGCTGACGAAAACGCGCCGCTGCACAAGCTGGGAAGCGATGCCTGGTCCCGCGCCCGTCAGAAAGCGGCAGAAAAAGTGCGCGACGTGGCAGCAGAACTGCTGGATATCTATGCCCAGCGCGCCGCCAAAGCCGGTTTTGCCTTTAAGCACGACCGCGATCAATACCAATTGTTCTGTGAAGGCTTCCCGTTTGAAACCACGCCGGATCAGGCCCAGGCGATCAACGCCGTACTGAGCGATATGTGTCAGCCGCTGGCCATGGATCGTCTGGTGTGCGGTGACGTGGGCTTCGGTAAAACCGAGGTTGCGATGCGCGCCGCCTTCCTGGCGGTGGAGAACAGCAAACAGGTGGCGGTACTGGTGCCCACCACCCTGCTGGCTCAGCAGCACTACGATAATTTCCGCGATCGTTTTGCCAACTGGCCCATCCGCATTGAGATGCTGTCACGCTTCCGCAGTGCCAAAGAGCAAAACCAGATACTGGAGCAGGCGGCAGAGGGCAAAGTTGATATCCTGATCGGCACGCACAAGCTACTGATGAGTGACCTGAAGTGGCACGATCTCGGGCTGTTAATTGTCGATGAAGAACACCGCTTTGGTGTGCGTCACAAGGAGCGCATCAAGGCGATGCGCGCCGATGTCGATATTCTGACGCTGACCGCGACCCCGATCCCGCGTACCCTGAATATGGCGATGAGCGGCATGCGCGATCTGTCGATTATCGCTACGCCACCGGCACGCCGTCTGGCGGTGAAAACCTTTGTGCGCGAGTACGATAGCCTGGTGGTGCGTGAAGCAATTCTGCGTGAAGTGCTGCGCGGCGGCCAGGTTTACTATCTGTACAACGATGTGGAAAACATCGAAAAGGCGGCCCAACGGCTGGCGGAACTGGTGCCGGAAGCCCGCATCGCCATTGGTCACGGCCAGATGCGTGAGCGCGATCTGGAACGGGTGATGAACGATTTCCACCACCAGCGCTTCAACGTGCTGGTGTGTACCACCATCATCGAAACTGGTATCGACGTGCCAAGCGCCAATACCATCATCATCGAACGCGCCGACCATTTTGGCCTGGCGCAGTTGCATCAGTTGCGTGGTCGTGTCGGCCGTTCGCACCACCAGGCGTATGCCTGGTTGCTGACCCCACATCCGAAAGCCATGACCACCGACGCACAAAAGCGACTGGAAGCTATCGCCTCACTGGAGGATTTGGGTGCCGGTTTTGCGCTGGCGACCCACGATCTGGAGATTCGCGGGGCCGGTGAATTGCTGGGTGAAGATCAGAGCGGCCAGATGGAAACCATCGGGTTTACCTTGTATATGGAGCTGCTGGAAAGCGCGGTCGATGCGCTGAAGGCCGGACGTGAACCCTCGCTGGAAGACCTCACCAGTAACCAGACGGACATTGAGCTGCGTATGCCAGCGCTGCTGCCGGATGATTTTATCCCTGATGTGAACACCCGTCTGTCATTGTACAAACGCATCGCCAGCGCCAGCGATGACGGCGAACTGGCTGAGCTTAAGGTGGAGATGATTGACCGCTTTGGCTCCCTGCCTGATGCAGCACGTAATCTGCTGGATATTGCAGCGTTGCGTTTAGTTGCGCGTCAGCTGGGTGTGCGCCGCATCGAGGCCAGTGAAAAAGGCGGTTTCTTTGAGTTCGCGCCGCAGAATCACGTCGATCCTGGCTGGTTGATTGGTCTGCTGCAAAAAGACCCGCGCCAGTGGAAGCTGGATGGTCCGACACGCCTGAAATTCACCCGCGATTTAGCCGAGCGCAAAACGCGCATGGAGTGGGTGCAGAATTTCGTCAGTGACCTGATGAAAAATCGAGTGTAAGGCTTATTGCTGGTGCGCAGCAATGCGCATCAGCTTAAATTAAATTAATGGTTTTATCATTCCATTGAAAACACCATAAATTGATTGTCTTTATATATCATAAAATTAAACATGACTCTTTTTAACCCCGCCCACGTAAAATATCAGCCCTGATACTGGATAAGCCCAGGGTTGCTGACTATCTTTCTCATCAGTCCATTTTATGCGCTGGTGTGTTTATGCTGTTTCGCAAGGAAGTCAGTGAACATTTGCAGTCACGTTACGCCGGACCGATTCTGCTTATCACGGGCTGGCCCGTATGGATAACGTTGTGCATCACCTTACTGTTTCTTGCCGCACTGTTGCTTTTTCTGTGGCAGGGCAGCTACACACGCCGGGCCAATGTCAGTGGCGAAGTCATCACCTGGCCCCACACCATCAATCTGTTTGCACCTGAACAAGGGGTGATTTCCCGTTTATTAGTCTCCCCCGGCCAACAGGTCAATGCCGGTACGCCGCTGTATGCGCTGGATATCAGCCGCGTGTCCTCTTCCGGCAACCTCAGCGCCACCACCCGTGCCCTGCTGAAAAAACAGCAGCAGCAGATGGGAGAAATGCAGCATCAGTTGGAACAAAATCGACGCGCCACCCTGACCAGCATTCAGCAGCAACTTGATCAGTTACGCAGCGCCCGCGAAAAAACCCAACAGATGGTGGATTCTGCCACTGAAGGGTTGAACGTGATGCGCAGCAGTATGAACGACTATAGCCGTTTCATGCGTAAGGGGTTGATCACCACCGACCAGCAAAACAATCAACGCTATCTTTTTTATCAACAGCTTAGTGTCTGGCATAGCCTGAACTCGCAGCGGGTACAACAGGATATGCAGATTGCAGAGCTGCTCAGCCAGCAGGTGACCCGTGCCGCCGATTTTGACGCCCAGCAGGCGCAGTACCACATTCGTCAGGCCGATATCGAGCGGCAGTTGGCGGAAGCTGACGCAGGCAGTGAGCGCCTGATTTCCGCCCCCTCAGCCGGACGTATCTCGTCATTAAGCGTCACTGAAGGTGAGATGGTTAGCGACGGCGATAGCCTGGCGCAACTGGTACCGACCGGCGATAGCACCCCCAGCCTGGTGATCTGGCTACCGAACGACAGCGTCCCCTACGTCAAACCCGGTGACATGATTAATATCAGCTATGCCGCGTACCCGGCGGAGAAATATGGTCAGTTTCCGGGCAAGGTGCTGTCGATATCCTCCGCGCCGGTTTCACCGCGTGAACTCAACAACTATGGCAGCGCGCCACGGTTAGCGGATGGGCAGATCGCCGGAGCCTGGTTTAAAGCCAATGTAGCGCTGAATCACCAGGGATTGCGCTGGCAGGGAAAAACGCTGCCATTAGCCAGTGGTATGCAGCTTCAGGCCACGGTGTTTCTTGAAAAGCGGCCACTGTGGCAGTGGATGCTCTCCCCTTACTATTTCCTGAAAAACAGCATCACGGGGCCAGTCAGTGACGAACGGTGAAATGAAAGAACTCTTCTCCCGCCTGCATATCCGCCTGCGACGTCGCATACCGGTGCTGTTGCAAACTGAAGCGGCTGAATGTGGGCTGGTTAGTCTGGCGATGATCGCCAGTTGGTATCAGTTACCGGCAGATCTGAGACTGCTGCGCCAACAATCCGGCATCTCATCCCGGGGGGCGACCCTGCGTACCGTGATCGATACCGCAGCGATGGCCGGTCTGAAATCGCGCGCACTACGGCTGGAGATGGATAATCTGCGAGCGCTGAAGTTGCCCTGTATCCTGCACTGGGATCTTAACCATTTTGTAGTGCTGGTTGCGGTTAAGCGTAACCGCGTCGTTATTCATGATCCGGCTACAGGCCATCGTGTGCTGGGGATGCAGGAAGTTTCGCTGCATTTTACCGGCGTGGCGCTGGAATTATGGCCCTCGGGTGAGATACCGAAAAATTCCCCTGCCCGCCCACGCATACCTCTCTGGTCACTGACGGGACGCATTGCTGGCCTGGGAACTACGCTCACCAAATTATTCTGTTACTCGGTGCTGATAGAATCCGTCAGTCTGCTGCTGCCCGTGGGGATGCAGATGGTGCTGGACCATGCCATCCCCGCCAGCGATGCCGGACTACTGACGTTGATTTGTCTCGGATTAGTGTTTTTTGTGCTGTTTCGCACCGGTGCCAGCATGCTCAGAGGCTGGACTTCGCTGGTCATGAGCACCCTGATTACGGTGCAAGGCAAAGCGCGGCTGTTTGATCATCTGCTCGCGTTGCCAACCGAATGGTTTGAAAAGCGCAAGCTTGGCGATATTCAGTCGCGCTTTACCTCGCTGGAGACGCTACAAACCACTCTGACCAGTAATGTGGTCAGCGGCATTATCGACAGCATTATGACCGTAGGTCTGATTATCATGATGCTGTTGTATGGCGGCAGTTTATTATGGGTAGTGCTGGCGTTTACCCTGCTGTGGATCCTGTTTCGTCTGGGTACCTACCAGGCATGGCGACAAAGCTCAGAAGAACAAATTGTCAAAAATGCCCGTTCCGGTTCCCATTTTATGGAAACCTTGTATGGCATCCACACCATCAAAGCGCTGGGATTAGCGGCACTACGGGCGCAGCATTGGTTAAACCTGAATGTCGAAAGCGCTAATACCACCATCCGCAAGACCCGCTTTGAGATGCTGTTTTCAGGCGGCAATACCCTGATTGCCACGCTGCAACAAATTACCCTGTTGTGGCTGGGGGCGAATGCGGTGATTGCCGGGCATATGACGCTGGGGATGTTTGTCGCCTTCAGCACCTATCGTGGACTCTTTGCCGATCGCACTGCGGCCCTGCTGGATAATGTGCTCCAGCTCCGCATGCTGTCTGTGCATAAGGACCGCGTGGCCGATATCGTCCTTGCGACACCTGAAACGACACCTGGCGCGCCTGTCCATCCGCTTCTGCACCACGAGGAGCCAGCGGCATTATCCGTCAGAAAATTGACCTTCCGGCACGACCCGTTCAGCCCCTTGCTGTTCAATGAGCTGGATTTGGATATTCATGCCAGAGAATGTGTGGCGATCACCGGCCCCTCCGGTAGAGGAAAAACCACCCTGCTGAAGATTATGGCCGGATTGCTGAAGCCGACAGGCGGAGAGGTGTATGTCAATGGCATCGACATTCGTGCCAGCGGGATCGCCAACTGGCAGGCCTGTATCGCCTGCGTACTTCAGGAGGACACGCTACTGGCCGGTTCCGTGGCGGAGAACATTTGCTCCTTTGATACCCAGCCAGATGATGCGTGGATACAGGAATGCGCCAGACTCAGCCAAATTCACGATGATATTCTGGCAATGCCGATGGGGTATCAAACGTTGATTAGTGAGTTAGGGGGAAGTCTCTCTGGCGGGCAAAAGCAGCGGCTGCTGATCGCCCGCGCACTGTATCGTCGCCCCCAGGTGTTATTTCTGGATGAGGCAACCAGCCACCTTGATGTCGATAACGAGAGCCGAATCAATGCAGCCATCCGCGGGCTGAACATCACCCGTATCCTGATCGCCCACCGCCCTTCAACTATCGCCTCGGCAGACCGGGTGATCGATATGGCTGAGTGGTCATAACCTATTTAGGACAGAACTGAGTTTATTACGGAATTATTCTTTTCCGTATTGATGGTTATATAAAATAATCCGGAAAAATACCGGAGACTTATTTTCGCCAGTAAAAATAACTTTCTTTTTTAGGGCCAATTATTTTTCAAAAATATTCTTTTCATTCATCCAATGCCGTCTATCCTGAATAAGGGCTTTCAAAAAACAAGGCCCGATTCAAATATCGTTATCATCCAGTCAACCATTTTTTGATAATCTGGAGTCCAACTATGAATGAATCAATGCGTGAACTCTCTGAGCAGGAAATTTCACAGGTTAGCGGCGGCGCGGTATCACTTCCCGGTGTCGCGGATGTGAGCGGAGTCGTGGGTAACCTCACCTCAACTGTCACGGGCTTACTCGGTTCGGTACTATCGACCGTCGGTGGCGTGGTGAGTGGCCTTGGCTCAGCATTGAGTGGGTTAACCAATAACTCAGGTATTTGATGGTTGTAGTTTTCATATATCTGTAGCGCCTCAGGGATGAGGCGATAATTAGCCATGAAAAATGACTTTAATTTGTATCGTCGCGATTTATCGCGCTATTTTTTATAAAAATCCGCGCGATATATGCCAGAAATGATTAGGGGGCGATCCCTGAGGATCGCCCCCTGCTGTGATGTGTCTTTGCCCAATCAGGCCTGATTTGAATTCAGGATCAACTGACCATTACGGTCAAGCGGAATGCGGGTGCCAGGGTCTTTTTCCATACGGATTTTGCCCTGCTGGTCGCCTATTTTATAGGTCACGTCATAACCCAGCATTTTTTCCTGTTTGTCATACACCGTTTTGCAACGTTGTTCTGAAGTGGTGTAGGTATCACGTTCCTGCATACCTGCCTGTACCTGATTACCGGCGTAGCCACCCGCCAGTGCGCCTGCGACTGTCGCCACATCCCTGCCGCGTCCACCACCGAACTGGTGACCCAGCACACCGCCAGCCACCGCACCCAATACGGAACCGGTCAAACGATTCTCATCCTGCACCGGACGGCGATGGGTTGATGTCACATTGCGACACTCCTGTCGCGGTTGCTTGATACTCTCTTTAATCGGTGTTGCGGAGAGAACCTGAGCGTATTGCGGGCCACGGTCAAAGACATCCATGCTGGCAACTGCAGCAACCCCTAATGCGGCCGCTACGCCAATACCGATACCCGCTAACATTGATTTGTTCACAGGAATGTCCTCCTGAAGTTGTTACCGCGCAATCCTGAAACTCACAGCATCCTGTGTAGCCGGGACATAACCGGCGTGCGCGACGCGCCGTGTCTGTGAGATAAGTTTTACAGATGGCCCGATTTTGCAACATCAGATTAATGGAGGAAACGCAGCGCCGGGCCGTCAGGGCCAGCTTTTCGGAGAGTTCTTAGTTCAGAAAAACGCCAGACGGCGCTGCGGGCCGGTCTGAACGTTTTCAATCAGTTAGCAGATTCGGGCGGCTGAAACCGCCCGGAATGGCTTAGTGCAGCTTGAGGCGAGGACGCAGCACGCGGTTCAGGCTACCGACCAACATCATCAGGCCCGTTTTGAAGTAACCGTGCAGGGCGATCTGGTGCATACGATACAGAGAAATGTAGACGAAACGGGCGATACGCCCTTCGACCATCATCGAACCACGCATCAGGTTGCCCATCAGGCTGCCGACGGTACTGAAGCGCGACAGCGACACCAGCGAGCCGTGATCTTTATAGACATAGGCTTTCAGCGGCTTGCCCTTCATCTGCGCCAGGATGTTCTCCAGCGCGCGCGAGGCCATCTGATGAGCAGACTGCGCACGCGGCGGCACGAAACCACCAGACGGCAGCGCACAGGAGGCGCAGTCGCCGATGGCATAGATGTCATCATCCAGGGTGGTCTGCAACGTGTCCTTCACCACCAGTTGGTTGATGCGGTTGGTTTCCAGCCCGCCGATCTCTTTCATGAAATCAGGTGCCTTGATACCGGCCGCCCACACCATCAGGTCGGCTTCGATAAACTCGCCACCTTTGGTGTTCAGGCCGTTGGCTGCGGCGCTGGTGACCATGGTTTGCGTCAGCACGCGCACGCCGAGTTTGGTCAACTCCTGATGCGCCGCGGCAGAAATACGTGGCGGCAGCGCAGGCAAAATACGCTCACCGGCTTCCACCAGCGTGACATTCAGCGCGGAGCTATCCAGACCTTTGTAGCCGTAGCTGTGCAACTGTTTCACCGCATTATGCAGTTCCGCTGACAGCTCAACGCCGGTCGCACCGGCGCCGACAATGGCGATGTTCACTTTATCCAGGCGGCCTTCGCTGGCCGAGAATTTCAGGAACAGGTTGAGCATTTCGTTATGGAAACGACGCGCCTGATGTGGGTTGTCGAGGAAAATGCAGTGATCTTTCACACCCGGAGTGCCGAAATCATTCGAGGTACTGCCCAGCGCCATCACCAGCGTGTCATAGGCCAACTCACGCTGCGGCACCAACACTTCACCTTCCGCATCGAGAATCTCTGCCAGCTCGATGGTTTTGTTCTCACGGTTGATCTGCGTCAGGGACCCCAACTGGAACTGAAAACCGTGATTACGTGCGTGGGCCAGATAGCTCAGCGCATCAATACCTTCATCCAGTGAACCGGTAGCGACTTCATGCAGCAGCGGTTTCCACAGATGGCTGTGGTTACGATCAACCAGAATCACCTCAGCTTTCTTTTTCCGGCCCAGCTTGTGTCCGAGCTGGGTGGCCAGCTCTAAGCCGCCGGCACCACCGCCGACAATCACAATTTTTTTCATAGATGTAGTCAACAAAGACCCCCTCAAAGTTGTAAACCAAAAGTTAATTAATGGTTAATAAAAAACCTTAATAAACATAGGGTTGGCGAAATTAAATCGCGAGCTGAGGGCAGAATATCATGGCGGGATCGGGATATCACAACAAAATTGATGTACATCAATCTTTCAGCGGCATTATCAGAATGTTACACAAACATTGCGCCGCATCACACGGCGCAGGCAGGATTAAACCAAGGTTTTGAAGGCTTTGATGCGTTGAAGATGCGGTGCGATGTTCCTGAATTTATGGCTGGCTTCTTCGTCCCAGACAATTTCATAGAAGTGATGCAGCTGTGCGGCACTGCGTTGATTATCCAGCGCTTCATCATGGCGTGATAAAATGGCGAGGCAGTGATCGCGGTTCTTCTCGCGAAAATTGTTGACGCATTTGGTGGCGATATCGGCGTACTCTTCCGGGCGATCGATCTTGCCCTCCATATTCTCTTCCGGGAACAGGTTAGGATTAAAGATCACCTGGCGAATGCCACACAGAAAGCCGATACGTTCGGCCCAATACCCCCCCAAGCCGACACCACAAATCAGCGGCCGATCATCGGCAGCCTGATGCAGCAGCTTGTCACACTCTTTCAGCAAAAACTGCATATCGTGTTTTGGGTGGCGGGTGCTGTAACTGATCAGCCTGACGTCCGGGTCAATAAACTGCAATTGCAGCACCTTTTCATGGTTGCCCGGACTGTTGGAATCGAAACCGTGCAAATAGATGATCATGATTATCCTCAGCGTGGTGAACGTTCCGGGCAGCGGCCGTTATCTGCCCGACGCTTTGTGTGCCAGCCAGCGGTGTTGCAGCTCACTGAGCTGGCGCTGATTCTGCTGCCAGCGCGTGCTCGCCTGTAGCATATCGCGCGTGAATCGTCCCTGATGGTATAACTGCGCCACCCGCGTCGCCCCGATCGGGATCAAATTATCCAGCACGCTGATCGCCCCCTGACGATGGTTACATACCAGAATCATGTCACATCCGGCGTTCAGCGACTGTTGCGCGCGTTCAGCGTAGCTACCCATGACGGCGGCACCTTCCATCGACAAATCATCGGAGAAAATCACCCCGTCGAAGCCCAGCTCCTCACGCAACACGGTTTTCAACCAGTAAGGCGAACCGCTGGCAGGTAACGGGTCCACCTCAGTATAGATAACGTGGGCGGGCATCACCGCATCTAACGCACGCTCGTCAATCAGTTGCTGGAAGATCGCCATATCATGCTGACGCAGGGTGCCGGCATCACGCGGATCGCGTGGCGTCTCTTTATGCGAATCGGCGCTCACCGCACCGTGTCCGGGAAAATGTTTGCCGGTGGTTTTCATACCCGCTTCATGCATGCCCGCGATAAAGCGACGCGCCACTTGTAAAGCGATGTGCGGATCGGCATGGAACGAACGATCGCCAATCGCCGCGCTGATATGACCAATATCCAGCACCGGAGCAAAGCTGATGTCGATATCCAGCGCAATCATCTCCGCCGCCATTTGCCAGCCTGCCTGCTGCGCCACGTCTCCTGCGGTCGGCAGATCATGCAACGCCGCGAACGACTGCATCGCCGGTAACGTGGTGAATCCTTCACGGAAACGTTGTACCCGCCCACCTTCCTGATCCACCGCGACCACCAGGCGGCTATGCGATGCCGCACGAATCTGCCGCACCAGTTCAGCCAACTGCGCCGGGTCATGATAGTTGCGGGCAAACAGAATCAGGCCACCTACCAACGGATGTTGCAAAATTTCCCGCTCCTCGGCGTCAAGCTCATAGCTTTCGACGTCGAGCATCAGTGGTCCGGGGGTATTCATCGTCATCATATCAATCCTGTAAAATCAAAGGTCTTGCCAGCTGGCACGCGCCAGTTGCTCCAGCGTGTCATCCTGGCTCTGCTCGGCGCGGAGTTGGTACCAACTGGCCATCAACACCTGTAGCCACGGCTGCCATTGCTGAATTTGCCGCTGCAATACGGCGGGAATCAGCTGCGTCGCCTCGGCATAAGTCGCGATCCATTCCTGTTGCTGTGCTGGATTGACCGCGCAAATTGCCGCGAGTTCCAGCGCGACGTCCCCGTCGGCCGCATACTCCCAGTCAATCAGACGCAGTCCCGCATCGGTCATGATCAGGTTCCCGGCGTGAACATCCATATGGATGGGAGCCAGACGTAATGGACGCGGCTCACCCACTTTCGCCAACCGCTGCAATCGCCGCTGCCAGCGCCAGTGTTTCTGCTGACAAAGCTGCCAGTAACGCTGCAACAGCGGCGTAAGGGAGAGCCGATAGCCGGTCAGCGGCTGTTGATGCAGACGTTGCAGTAACGCCACCACCGCCTCACGCTGTTGGCTGAATTCGGCGTCTGACAACACCTCTCCCGTTATCCACGGCAACAGCAGCCAGGGCTCGCGCCAGCCCAGGGGGCGAGGTGCCAGTTGGGAGGCCTGGAGTTTGTTCAGCAGACGATATTCACGCTGACGGTCGACAAAGGGAATCGGTGAGCCAGGTGCGCGCCGCGCCAGCAATGAACCCTGCCCACTATCGATGCGTACACTCTGTCCACTCAGACCTGGCAACGTGAAAAAATGACCGCCAGCTTGCGCCGTCGGCCATTGTTGTTCAATCAGATAATTCAGCTGAATATCAGGGCTGTGCAACACCGTTTCCTGACCAGATAATTTCGCCGGTCTGCACCAACATCAGCTGCATTTGTAACGTCGGGGATTTCACATCACCCGCGGCGTTGCTGTACAACACATATTGCGCGTTCACGTTACGTGCCAGGCCAATCGCCTTGCTGCGCGAGTTGAGGCTGTCGTCCGCCGATAAACCCAGCGCCTGTTTCGCTTGCGCCAGTTGCTCCGGCGTTACCAGGGTAAACTTGCCGTTGTTCGCCAGCGCATTCTGGATAGCATCGGTGGCTTTGTCGCTCTGCAACGCGCCATTGGTGCTGTTCTTGATGCGATCCACCATCAGCACGCTGCCCGGATTGACCCCGGCTGATTGCACCATGTTGGCCACCAGCGGTTGTACGCTGGCGCTCCAGTTGATGGTTTTCAACTTAGGCGGCTGTGGCACCGTTTCCGGTGGCTGTTGCGGCTGGGTTGGCGGCGGAACAGGCTGAGTCGGTGTCGTCGGTTGGGTCGGTTCTACCGGAGCCGGTGTTTGCTGTTTAATCACACAGCCGGTCAGCATCAGCGCAAATAACAGCGCGCCGGAACGTTGTAAACTGCGAATCACGGATTACTCCTCAGAGATAAAGATAGAGACGCACCTTGCTGGCGGTCAGATTGCCGATTTGCGATGCGGCTTCCACGCTGCCATGCGCGGGAACCGTTAGCGTTTGCGCCGGTTCGCGCGGCGTGATTTCCAGCCCCTTATCGTCGTACCAATAATAACGATAGTGTACAGTGACCGGCGTTTCGCGTTGATTGTAAAGCACGCTGGCAGCGCGCAGTTGCCCATCATTACCCGCCAGCTTCGGCTCATCGGTGATGATACCGGCCGACAGCACTGACGATTCCATCACCAGCGATTGCGAAGTATTGATCATCGGCTTATCACTGCTGCAACCCGCCAGGGTCAGCAATAACAGGCCGCTCAGCCATTGACGCATAGCAAGTCCTGCCTGAGGTTTAGTCAACCAACATCGGTCCAAGCGGTTTGCCGCCGACCAGATGCATATGAATGTGGTAAACCTCCTGGCCGCCATGACGGTTGCAGTTCATGATCAGACGATAGCCATCTTCGGCGATCCCTTCATCACGGGCGATTTTCGCTGCGACGGTAATCATGCGCCCCAATGCCTGCTCGTGTGCGGCCTGCACATCATTCGCGGTGGGAATCAGCACGTTAGGGATGATCAGAATATGCGTAGGTGCTTTGGGTGCGATATCACGGAAGGCGGTAACCAGTTCGTCCTGATAAACCACGTCAGCGGGGATTTCGCGACGGATGATTTTACTGAAAATGGTTTCTTCAGCCATGGTGCATTTCCTTAAACCTGGAGTTTAGTCAGGCAGTATGCGGGAGGAATTCTGTTTCTTTCAACCTCGGGACCACTTTTCTTACATTAAATGGCTGCGTTTACATCACTTTTCCGCGCAATAAATCGCGTCGCGACACAATTCTGACATTTTTCCCACCACGAAAATGAAACGCTGTTTTATAAATTAGATTTATCACCATCGTTTCTTTGCGATTTTGCCACTTGTGCAGGGAAGCTTGCCAAATCGCGAAGGTTTAGCACCGCTTCCCGCTCTACTTTCTAACCAATCCGAGCCAGCTGTCCGGAAGGATGAGGGATGTACACCACATTTGTCTCAGGGAGTACCTGCAATGCGCTCACGTAAGATTGGTTTGGGCCACTATCTGGCATATGGCTCCGGGGATTTCCTCGGCGCAGGCACCACGGCGCTGACTGCCGCCTGGCTGCTGTATTTCTACACCACGTTTTGTGGACTGACCCCTATCGAAGCCACCTTTATCTTTGCTGCCGCGCGCGTGCTGGATGCGCTGGTCAGTCCGTTAATGGGTTTTCTCACCGATAACTTCGGCTCCACCTGGCTGGGTAAACGCTTTGGTCGCCGCAAGTTCTTTATCATGCTCGGTATCCCCTGCGTCTTCAGCTATAGCCTGATGTGGATCGCCGACATGAGTTTCTGGTGGTATCTGCTGACCTATTTGTTGTTCGATATTGTCTACACCATGATTCTGGTGCCCTACGAAACGCTGGTGCCGGAGATGACCGATGATTTCAAACAGAAAACTCGCTTCTCGGGCGCACGCATCGCCCTGGCGCAGCTGTCGGCGATTTTGGCGGCGTTTCTGCCGGGTATCCTGATTGGCTGGTTCGGCAAAGAAAATCCGCTGTCGTTCTTCTATGCCAGCCTGGTGTTCGCGGTGATTTGCGCCCTGGTGCTGACGCTGGTGTGGCGCTTTACCTGGGAGCGCCACCCGGATGATTTTTCAGCGGAATCCCTGCGTGCCGAGCAGGAGAAATCCGGCCTGTCGCTGTGGCAAAGTCTGAAACGCCTCTACATCGAACTCGGTTCGACGCTGCGCATTCGTATCTTCCGTCAGCATCTCGGCATGTATCTCGGTGGCTACATCGCGCAGGACGTGTTTAACGCGGTCTTCACCTGGTACGTGGTATTCGTGTTAATGCAAAGCGCGCAGATTGCTTCCAGCCTGATGGGCACCATGGCGGTGCTGCAATTTATCGCGGTGATGGCGATGATCCCACTGTGCATCCGCCTGGGACCGGCACCGGCGTATCGTCTGGTGGTGATACTGTTCGGCCTGAGCGCCCTCTCCTATGCAGGCCTGTGGTACACCGGCATGAATAACAACATGGCGCTGCTGGTGCTGATTTCCGGCCTGGCCGGACTGGGACGGGGTGGCATCAACTATGTGCCCTGGAATACCTACACCTATATCGCCGATGTGGATGAAGTGGTCACCGGTCAGCGCCGTGAAGGGATCTTTGCCGGCATTATGACGCTGACCCGCAAAGCCTCTCAGGCCGGAGCCGTCATGCTGGTTGGCATCGTGTTGCAACTGGCGGGATTTGTTTCCGGGCATACCACGCAGGTACCGGCGGTAAGCCACACCATTCTGGCGATCCTCAGTATCGGCACCGTCTGCGTACTGACCTGCGGTTTTCTGGTGTCGCTGCGCTTTAAACTCAATCTGCATACCCACACCGTGTTGCGTGAAGAGACGCTGAAGATGCGTGATGCCGGGCGTCCAGTGCCGGAGCGTATCACCCCGGAAGCACGCGAGATTGTCGAAACGCTGGCGGGGATGCCCTACGAACATTTATGGGGTAACAACAACGTTGGCTACCTCAATCGCCTTAAGCCCGCGGCACCGCCTTTACCGCGAAAAGCCAGCGCGCTACATCCTCTCCCTGCCCCTTCAAAACGATAGGAATAGATCATGACCGTATTTCCGGTAAAACATAGCGACTTGTTACGTCAGCCCGAGTATCTGCTGCCGCGTAAGGAATTGGTGCAGCTGATCCATCAGTTAACGCAAAATCTGGTCAATATCCGCGACGAAAGCGGCGAATTTCTGCTGCGCCTCGATGATGGCCGCGTAATTGATACCAAAGGCTGGGCAGGTTGGGAGTGGACGCACGGTATCGGGCTGTATGGCATGCTGCATTTTTATCAGCAGACAGGCGACCTGGGCACGTTGCAGATCATCGATGACTGGTTCAGCACCCGCCTGGCAGAAGGCACCCCCACCAAGAACGTCAACACCGTCTGTCCGTTTTTGACGCTGGCATACCGCTATGAAGAGACGCGCAATGCAGCCTGGCGACCGGTACTGGAGCGCTGGGCGGAATGGGTAATGTATGAGATGCCACGTACCGAAAACGGTGGATTGCAGCACATCGTCTATAACAACGAAAATACCCAGCAGTTGTGGGACGATACCCTGATGATGAGCGTGATGGCGCTGGCGAAGATTGGTCAGTTGCTGGAACGGCCGGAATTTGTTGAAGAAGCGAGTTTCCAGTTTCTTCTCCATACCCAATACCTGATGGATCGTCAGACCGGTTTATGGTTCCACGGCTGGAATTTCGCCGGCCGCCACAACTTTGCCGCCGCGCGCTGGGCGCGCGGCAACAGTTGGGTCACCATTGTCATCCCGGATTTCCTCGAACTGATGAACTGGCCGGAGCAGCACGCCACGCGTCGTTTCCTGCTTCAGGTGCTGGAAAGCCAGGTCAAAGCGCTGGCCGACTGCCAGCACAGCAGCGGCCTGTGGCATACCCTCCTGGACGATCCACACAGTTACCCCGAAGCCTCCGCCACTGCCGGTTTTGCCTATGGCATCCTGAAAGCGGTGCGCAAACGCTATCTGTCACGCGACTATTTGCCTGTCGCGGAAAAGGCGTTACGTGGCGTGATTGCCAATATTGATGACGATGGCGAGCTGAAGCAGGTGTCGTTTGGTACGGCGATGGGTAACGATTTGGACTATTACCGTCAGGTGCCCCTGACGTCGATGCCTTATGGTCAGGCGATGGCGCTGCTGTGCCTGACAGAGTATTTACGGGTGTATTTATAACAAAACGGCCCCCACATTGGGGGCCGTTGTTTATCACTCGTCGGAGTGATTACATATTACGGATATAGTCATCCATTTCAGTTTTCAGGTTATCGGACTTGGTGCCGAAAATCGCCTGAACACCGGAACCTGCCACCACCACGCCACGCGCGCCGAGGCTTTTCAGTTCAGTCTGGTCAACTTTGCCCACATCAGCCACGCTGACGCGCAGACGGGTAATACAGGCATCAAGGTTTGTGATGTTCTCTTTACCACCGAATGCAGTAACCAACTTACCCGCCATTTCACTACCGGTCGCGCTGCTCTGCTCAACGGCGTTATCTTCACGACCCGGCGTTTTCAGGTTCAGCTTGGCAATCAGCACGCGGAATACGGTGTAGTAGATCAGACCGTAGATGATACCGACAATCGGGAACAGCCAGATTTTGCTGCTGTTGCCGCTCAGCACGATAAAGTCGATCAGACCGTGTGAGAAGCTGGTGCCATCACGCATACCGAGCAGAATACAGATCGGGAATGCCAGACCAGCCAGAATGGCGTGAATCACATACAGGATCGGTGCCACGAACATAAAGGAGAACTCGATCGGCTCGGTGATACCGGTCAGGAACGAGGTCAGCGCAGCGGAGATCATGATACCGCCCACTTTGGCGCGGTTTTCTGGTTTAGCTGAATGCCAGATAGCGATAGCAGCGGCTGGCAGACCATACATTTTGAACAGGAAGCCGCCAGACAGTTTGCCCGCAGTCGGGTCACCGGCCATATAACGCGGAATGTCACCGTGGAACACCTGGCCTGCCGCGTTGGTGAATTCACCAATCTGCATCTGGAAAGGTACGTTCCAGATATGGTGCAGACCAAACGGCACCAGCGCACGTTCAACCACGCCATAGATACCGAAAGCAACCACCGGGTTCTGATAAGCCGCCCATTGCGAGAAGTCCTGAATCGCGGTACCCACCGGTGGCCAGATGAAGGACAGCAGCACACCCAGTACGATAGCCGCCAGGCCAGAGATAATCGGCACAAAGCGTTTACCGGCAAAGAAGCCAAGGTATTCCGGCAGCTTGATACGGTAGAAGCGGTTAAACATATACGCCGCGATCGCACCGGCGATAATCCCGCCTAGTACGCCGGTATCGGCCAGATGTTTCGCCTCGATTTCAGCCGCAGGCAGATGCAGCACCAACGGGGCCACGACTGCCATGGTTTTCACCATAATGCCGTAAGCCACCACCGCCGCCAGCGCAGAGACGCCGTCGTTGTTGGTAAAGCCGAGCGCCACACCGATGGCAAAAATCAGCGGCATGTTGGCAAACACCGAACCGCCAGCCTCGGCCATCACATGCGATACCACCGCAGGTAACCAGCTGAAGTTGGCAGAACCAACACCTAATAAAATACCGGCGATCGGCAATACCGACACCGGTAACATCAGCGATTTACCTACCTTTTGCAGGTTCGCAAATGCGTTCTTGAACATAGCGTGAAGCTCCTGAGTATGAGTGCATTTCGCGCAGTGCGCGTGGCAGAGGGGGGAGGCCCCTCTACCGGGATGACGCTGAGCGTCTTTTGATTTATTACGAAGAGTAAAATAAATAGAATTTTCTTACTTTGACGGCTATCACGTTTCGCTCATGCCACTGTTCGGCTTTCAGGTAATTCTGACTGACTTGCTGCTATTTACGACAATAAATGACTGGCTGTGCCCTTTCAGGCACAGCCAGTCTGATGAATTTCTGATTAATTACAGAGTTTGAAATAAAGTGTCTTAACCGCCCAAGCGGCTCATCGGGACATGAAACAGGCGGGAGAAATTTTCGGTGGTTGCGGCTGCCAGCGTTTCAATATCGACGCCCTTCAGTACCGCCATATAATCAGCGACATCGCGGGTAAACGCCGGTTGGTTCTCTTTGCCACGATGCGGCACCGGTGCCAGATAAGGTGAATCGGTTTCGACCAGCATCCGGTCGAGCGGCACATAACGCGCCGCATCGCGGATCTGCTCGGCATTACGGAACGTCAAAATTCCGGAAAAGGAGATATAGAAGCCCATATCCAGCAGTTTCTCTGCTGTTTCCCGATCTTCGGTGAAACAGTGCAACACGCCGCCGCACTTCTCCACCTGTTCCTCGCGCAGGATTGCCAGCGTGTCTTCACGCGCGTCGCGGGTATGAACGATAATCGGCTTGTTAAGCGCAATCCCGGTACGGATATGCTCACGGAATGAAGCCTGCTGCTGCGCTTTGGTTTCCTGCTGATAGAAATAATCGAGGCCGGTTTCACCCAACGCGATCACCTGATCTTCCGCCGCCAGACGACGAAACTCTTCAACATCGTACGGCGTTTCCTGATTAAGCGGATGCACCCCGCAGGCCAGCGCAATGTTGTCGCGCTCACCCACCAGCGCTTTCAGGGTGTGGTAATCCGGTAAGGTGGTGGCAATTGCCAGCATAAATTTCACATCGCGTGCCGCCGCTTTGGCGATCACATCATCCAGGTCACGATGCTGCTTTTCATAATCCAGGCCATCGAGATGGCAGTGGGAATCAACAATAAACATACTTCTCTCTTTTTAGCGTTATCCGAAGGTGGCCGGGCTGAGCAGACGACTCCAGCTCAACAGGCGATCGGTCAACATTAATTCACGATTGAGCGCCGCCACCTGTTGCAGTTGCTCGCGGCACTGCATCCACAACTGCACGCTGGCATTCAGGGCGTTGCTGTTTAATTGCTGCGCCAGTAACGTCACCACATCGGGACGATCGCCATTGCTCAGCCAGCGACTCGCGCCTTGTTGCACCTTCATCGCATCGACCAGCAACGAGAGGAGCCAGGCGAGACGGTCAGCAACGTCATCGCTATTCAGGCATGGCAACAGTTGCAGGATGTCCTGCTGCAACGCACCCGCCAGCGCATTACACAACGTCTCGCGGGTCTGCCAGCGCTCAGGCTGCAACAAGGTCAACGCCGCCGCAGGCGCACCGTTACTTAAACGCAACGCCGCACGCAACGTCTCTTCCGGCTGCGAAATCTGCTTTTGCAGCCATTGCAGGCTGTGGATTTCATCGGGTGGCGACAGATGCCAGGTCATACAACGGCTACGCAGCGTGGCAAGCAGGCGCGAGGGTTCGCGGGTACTGAGGAAAAACCAGGTATTGGCGGGTGGCTCCTCCAGGGTCTTCAACAAGGCATTGGCCGCCGCTTCGGTCAACTGCGCCGCATCCGGCAACCACACCACTTTGGCCCCACCCTGCTGGGCAAAATGGTAGAGTTTTTCCGTCACATCACGCACTGCATCTATCCCCAACGAGGATTTGCCTTTCTCGGCTTCGAGTCGATACCAATCCGGGTGCGTCTGCGCCTGCATCAACTGACAGCCGTGGCAGTGTCCACAACTCTTCAACCCTTCCGGTTGCTGGCACATCAGCCAGCGGCTGACACCCCATACCAGAGCATCATCACCCATCCCTTCAATCGCCTGAATCAGCAGCGCATGGTGCGCCTGGCCGCTCTGATGCCGGGTAATGATGCGCCGATAGGGTTGATTCAGCCACGGATACCAGTTCATGCCGTCTGACCCACCAGCCAGCGCTGCACCGCCGCTTTGATTGACGCGGTCACCTGCGGCAATGTTTGAGTGGCATCGATGGTGATAATGGTTGGATCCTCGGCCGCCAGGGCCAGATAACGCTCGCGGGTGCGCTCAAAAAAGCGCAGCGATTCCTGTTCAATCCTGTCTAGTTCACCGCGCGCACGCGCACGCTGCAAACCAATTTCCGGTGTGACATCGAGGTACAGCGTGCAGTCCGGGCGAAACTCGCCCAGCACCGCATCACGCAGCGTCGTCATCAATTGCGTGTCGAGGCCGCGTCCACCGCCCTGATAGGCCTGCGACGAGAGATCATGACGGTCGCCGATCACCCAGGCACCCCGTGCCAGAGCTGGCTTAATCACGTTTTCCACCAGTTGCACGCGTGCCGCATACAACATCAACAATTCGGCTTTGTCCGTCACCTGCTCGTCATCAATGCCCTGCTTAACCAGCACGCGCAACTGCTCCGCCAGCGGCGTGCCGCCCGGCTCACGGGTAAACACCAGATCATCAATGCCCTGCTCGCGCAGTACCTCGACCACCGCATCACGCGCGGTGGTTTTGCCTGCCCCTTCAAGGCCTTCAATGACGATAAACTTACTTTTCATTTTTTTCCTTCATTGCCAGCCGATACGCCTGCACGGCTTTATTATGGCTGACCAGATTGGTGGTGAAGGTGTGACCACCTTTGCCATCCGCAACAAAATAGAGGTAATTGGTTTTTTCCGGGTGTGCTGCCGCTTCAAGTGAAGCCCGGCCCGGCATCGCAATCGGCCCCGGCGGCATACCGCTGATGGTATAGGTATTGTAATCGGTTGGCGTGTCGAGATCTTTACGCGTGATAGTACCGGTGTAGTTATCACCCAGGCCATAAATCACCGTGGGATCCGTCTGCAACTTCATGCCAATCCGCAGACGGTTGATAAACACCGAGGCGACGCGTGCACGTTCTTCACTGACGCCGGTTTCTTTCTCGATGATCGACGCCATCGTCACCAGATCCTGCTCCTTTTTATAGGGCAGATTATCCATGCGACCTTGCCAGATCTCATCCACCAGTTTGTTCATCCGCGCATGGGCGCGCTCCAGCAACGCGACGTCACTGGTGTTGGCGGTATACAGATAAGTATCAGGATAGAATCCGCCTTCAAGCTGGTTAGCATCGAGTTTCAGTGCCGCAGCCACCGTCGCGAACTGGTCATCTTTCAGGGTGTGCTTCAGATAAGGTGCGGCACGCAACTGCGCCAGCCACTCCTTGAGGCGAGAACCTTCCACAAAACGGACCGGGAACTGCGCTTCTTTACCACTCGCCAGCAATTCCAGCAATTGACGGACGGTCATATTGCTTTCCAGTCGATAAGTACCGGCCTTAAAGCGCGCCAGTTCCGGCTCCAGCTTTAATAAGGGACCAAACCACAGGCTCGGCGCGATAACATGTTCGCTCTCCAGTTGCGCTTCCAGCGCCACCCGGCCAGTGCCCGCAGGCAGGGTGAAAATGGTTTCCTGGTGCAACGTCAAAGGTGTATCGGCGAAACGTTCAATCTGCCAATAGCTAAAGGCCGCAGCGAGGCCAATAATCACCGTGGCGCCGGCGATAATTTTTTTCATTCGAGTCATGATGCTTCCATTTTCTGGCAACTGGCGAGCAGTTGCTGGTACAGCGAACGTGCGCTAAACGTAATGTCGTCAATGCTACGCACGGGTAAAACTGGCATCAGGGCATTGCATATCACCACTTCATCTGCGGCGAGTAGCCTCTCTCTGCTGCCATCAATCAACTGACAATCCTGACCTGCGGCTGCCATCTGCGCCATCAGATAACGCCGCATAATCCCGGCAACGCCAGCCTGTTCAAGTCGCGGCGTGAAGACGGTGTCGCCCTCACGCCAGAATAAATTGGCCGCACAGCATTCCACCACCGTCCCCTCAGTGTCAAGCACCAGCGCCTCGTCGGCGTCGGTCTGGTCAAGATGATGGCGAATCAGCACTTGCTCCAGTCGGTTGAGGTGTTTGATCCCCGCCAACAGCGGGTTACGTCCCAGTCGTACCGGGCTGGTTACCAGACGTACGCCCTGCTGTTGTAGCGCCTGATAATGCTGCGGCCAGGGGGAAAGTGAGAGAATACGTGTTGGGGCGCTGCATCCTGCACGGCTATAACCGCGTCCACCTGCGCCTGGGGTCAATATGACTTTTAACACCGCCTGTTGTTGGTTGTGCGCGGCAACGCGCATTTCCGCTTCGAGCTGCTGCCAGTCAGGTTCAGCCATCAGCAACCGCTCACAACCCTGTTTCAGACGTTGCAAATGCGCCGCAAACAGTTGGATCTCGCCCTGCTGTACCGCCGCCGTGGTAAAACAGCCATCACCGAATTGCACCGCCCGATCGCGCGCGGTCAGTTGCGTCTGTTCTGCGCCATTTATCCACATCATAACGACCTCAATCAATTGACCTTGCTTTGAATAGCATTGAAGGCCGTAAGATTCTATGCAACTGCGTGACAAAATATAAAAAAGGCCCGCATTGCGGGCCTCTGTCTGGAACGATGTGACTTACACTTTGCGGAAAATCAGTGAACCGTTGGTTCCACCGAAACCGAAGGAGTTACACAGCGTGTATTCCAGACCACTCACCTGACGCGCCGTGTGTGGCACGAAGTCCAGATCACAGCCTTCATCAGGGTTATCGAGGTTGATGGTCGGTGGAATTGCCTGATCGCGCAATGCCAGGATTGAGTAGATAGATTCTACCGCGCCCGCAGCACCCAACAGGTGACCCGTCATCGATTTGGTTGAGCTGACCATCACAGAGCTGGCTGCCGTACCAAAGACCGATTTCACCGCCTGCGCTTCCGCTTTATCACCGGCTGGCGTTGAGGTGCCATGCGCGTTGACGTAACCGATCTGTTCCGGATTCAACTGTGCATCACGCAGAGCGTTGACCATAGCCAGCGCCGCGCCTGCGCCGTTTTCCGGCGGAGAGGTCATGTGGTAAGCATCGCTGCTCATGCCGAAACCGACAATTTCAGCATAAATCTTCGCACCGCGTTTCTTCGCGTGCTCATACTCTTCCAGCACCACAATGCCTGCTCCGTCACCCAGCACAAAACCATCACGATCTTTGTCCCACGGACGGCTTGCCGCCTGCGGATTATCGTTACGGGTGGAGAGTGCACGCGCCGCACCAAAGCCACCGACACCCAGAGGGGTACTGGCTTTTTCTGCACCACCGGCCAGCATGACATCAGCATCGTTGTAAGCAATGATGCGTGCCGCATGACCAATGTTATGTACACCCGAAGTACAGGCCGTGGCGATAGAGATGCTCGGACCTTTCAGGCCATACATAATCGTAAGATGACCCGCGACCATGTTTACAATGGTAGAAGGCACAAAGAACGGGCTGATTTTGCGGGGACCGCCATTGACCAGCGAGGAATGGTTTTCTTCAATCAAACCCAATCCGCCGATGCCGGAACCAATCGCCGCACCAAAACGACCAGCATTTTCTTCAGTTACGACCAGACCGGAGTCCTGCATAGCCTGTATGCCAGCAACGATGCCATATTGGATGAAATCATCCATCTTGCGCTGATCTTTGCGCGAGATGAATTCATCACAATCAAAATCTCTTACCAAACCTGCAAAACGTGTTGCATAGGCACTGGTATCAAAATGGTCGATCAGGGTAATGCCGCTCTGACCGGCAAGGAGAGCACTCCAGGTAGACTCTACGGTATTGCCGACAGGAGACAACATGCCAAGACCGGTCACAACTACACGACGCTTAGACACGTTCGTCCTCCAGGGAGGGATAAAAAAAAGCTATGTGGGACAAACTATAAAACTCAGGCGGTCGAGCGACCGCCTGAAGGATATTCATTAGCCTTGGTGGCTAGTGATGTAGTCGATCGCTGCCTGAACGGTAGTGATTTTCTCAGCTTCTTCGTCTGGAATCTCGGTATCGAACTCTTCTTCCAGAGCCATAACCAGTTCAACGGTGTCAAGAGAATCAGCACCCAGGTCGTCAACGAAAGACTTTTCATTAGTCACTTCTTCCGGTTTCACGCCCAACTGCTCGATGATGATCTTCTTAACTCTATCCTGAATGTCGCTCATGCTATTAAATTTCCTATCAAAACTCGCTTTCGCGATGGTTTTCGTAGTGTATAAAATGTTGAAAAAGATGCAACAAAATCCCGGCTGGTCGAACCACGATTTTACGCTATTCTGCGGTTTTTACCGCGAATAATGCAAATTATTTCGTGATTATCAGACCATGTACATACCGCCATTGACGTGTAGCGTCTCACCCGTGATATAGGCGGCTTCGTCAGAGGCTAAGAATGCAACAGCATTGGCGATTTCCTGCGGATCACCTAAGCGACCTGCTGGAACTTCCGCCAGAATGCCCGAGCGCTGATCTTCGTTCAGTGCACGCGTCATGTCCGTTTCAATAAAGCCCGGAGCCACGACGTTTACGGTAATGCCACGGGACGCGACTTCTCGCGCCAGTGATTTGCTAAAGCCAATCAAACCTGCTTTTGCTGCTGCATAGTTTGCCTGGCCCGCGTTACCCATGGTTCCAACTACAGAACCGATGGTAATGATACGGCCCACACGTTTCTTCATCATGGCACGCATAACCGCCTTCGAGAGACGGAAAACTGACGTCAGGTTGGTATCGAGGATATCCGCCCATTCATCGTCTTTCATGCGCATCAGTAAATTATCACGCGTAATGCCTGCATTATTGACTAAAATGTCCACTTCGCCAAATTCTGCGCGCACTTTCTCGAGCACACTCTCAATGGAAGCAGGATCGGTCACGTTCAACAGCAGACCTTTACCACTGTCGCCGAGGTAAGCACTGATTGCCTCCGCGCCGCTCTCACTGGTCGCAGTTCCCACCACTTTGGCACCGCGTGCCGCCAGCGTTTCCGCAATGGCGCGACCAATACCGCGGCTCGCGCCGGTAACCAGCGCAACTTTACCTTCAAAGCCCATGATTTTCCTCTTATTCCTGGCTAAGCGCAGCAGTCAATGAAGCAGGATCGTTCACTGCGGCTGCGGTCAGGGTATCCACAATACGTTTAGTGAGACCGGTCAACACTTTACCCGGACCAATCTCCAGCAACTGAGTCACGCCTTGCGCGGCCATAAACTCAACCGCTTCTGTCCAGCGTACCGGACTGTACAATTGACGCACCAGCGCGCTACGAATCGCCTCGTCTGAGGTTTCACACTGCACATCAACGTTGTTAACCACCGGGACTGACGGGCTATTAAAGTTGATCGCTTCCAGTGCCACCGCCAGTTTCTCTGCCGCTGGCTTCATCAGCGCGCAGTGAGATGGCACGCTGACAGGTAACGGCAGCGCACGTTTCGCCCCTGCGGCTTTACAGGCAGCGCCTGCACGCTCAACGGCTTCTTTGTTACCCGCAATCACCACCTGGCCTGGCGAGTTAAAGTTAACCGGCGACACCACCTGGCCTTGCGCACTCTCTTCACAGGCTTTACGAATGGCGGCATCATCAAGTCCGATAATCGCCTGCATCGCGCCAGTGCCTTCCGGCACCGCTTCCTGCATCAGTTTGCCACGCAGCTCAACCAGTTTGATGGCATCGGCAAAATTCAGTACGCCCGCACAGACCAGCGCTGAGTATTCACCCAGACTGTGGCCAGCCATGATGGCAGGTTGAGGCGCATTTTTGCTCTGCCAGACGCGATAAATCGCAACTGAAGCCGCCAGCAACGCGGGCTGTGTCTGCCAGGTTTTGTTCAGTTCCTCAGCCGGCCCCTGCTGAACCAACTGCCATAAGTCATAACCCAGTGCGTCTGAAGCTTCACGGAAAGTAGCCTCTACCTGCGGGTATTCAGTGGCCAGGTCAGCCAGCATGCCCACAGTCTGTGATCCCTGTCCGGGGAACACAAAAGCAAATTGCGTCATCATTCGTTCCTGTAATCAAAAGCGAACCAGCGAGGAACCCCAGGTGAAACCACCACCAAAGGCCTCCAGCAGAATCAGTTGTCCCGGTTTGATGCGACCATCACGTACCGCTTCATCCAGCGCACTGGGTACAGAAGCCGCAGAGGTGTTACCGTGACGATCCAGCGTCACCACCACTTTGTCCATGCCCATACCGAGTTTTTTCGCCGTGGCGCTGATAATGCGCAGATTAGCCTGATGCGGCACCAGCCAATCGAGCATTTCGCGATCGAGATTGTTGGCCTGCAAGGTTTCATCCACAATATGCGCCAGTTCAGTAACCGCCACTTTGAAGACTTCGTTGCCTGCCATCGTCAGGTAAGCAGGTTGATCCTGTTGCTCGCGGTCCTGATATGGCAGCGTCAGCAGTTTACCGTAACGACCATCCGCATGCAGATGGGTAGAAAGAATGCCCGGTTCGCTGCTCTGGCCCAGAACCACCGCACCCGCGCCATCACCGAACAGAATGATGGTGCCACGATCGGCGGGATCAAGCGTGCGTGCCAGTGCATCCGCACCGATCACCAGCGCATGTTTCACTGCGCCATTTTTGATGTACTGATCGGCTACGCTCAGGGCATAGGTAAAACCTGCGCACGCGGCTGCAAGGTCAAACGCAGCACAGTCGTTGATCTCCAGCATTTGCTGGATCATGCAGGCCGAGCTTGGGAATGCGTGGCTCGAAGAGGTGGTCGCCACAATAATCAGACCCACGTCACTCGCCGCAACGCCCGCCATTTCCAGCGCGCGCTGTGCTGCCGAAAAGCCCATTGTGGCGACAGTTTCATCCGGCGCAGCAATGCGGCGTTCACGGATGCCGGTACGGGTGACAATCCACTCGTCCGAAGTTTCCACCATTTTTTCCAGATCCGCGTTGGTACGTACCTGGCTGGGCAAATAACTGCCCGTACCGAGAATTTTGGTAAACATCTACGCTTTGTCACTCCTGGCTAATACAGTGTCCAGGCGCGCAGCAATCCGTTCCGGGACTTGCCGCCGCACCGCCTGCTCTGCCTGTTCTATCGCTACGGCAAACGCACGTTGATTCGCCGCGCCGTGGCTCTTGATCACCGTTCCGCGCAATCCTAACAGACAAGCGCCATTATACTGGTCGGGGTTGAGGTGACCGAAACGCTTCGCCAGACGCTTTTGGATCCAGCGCCCCAGCCACTTCAGCCACCAGGCCCGTTTTTTTCCTTCCCCTGACGATTTAAGCAGCGAAAGAAACATTCTTACCACACCTTCCATCGTTTTCAGCGTGACGTTGCCAACAAAGCCATCGCAAACCAGCACATCCGTTTTGCCGGTGAGGAGATCATTCCCCTCAAGGTAACCAATATAGTTGATCTGCGGGGATTCCCGCAGCACCGCCGCTGCTGTGCGGATGGCTTCCAGACCTTTGGTCTCTTCCTGGCCGATATTGAGCAACGCAACGCGCGGCTGGTTAATGGCAAGCACTTCTTCGGCGACCACCGCACCCATCACCGCAAATTGCACCAACATTTCACTGTCGGACTCTACGTTGGCGCCCAAATCCAGCACCACCGTTTTGCCGTGCTGCTGATGTGGCAGAACGGTCATCAGCGCCGGGCGCTCAATGCCATCCAGCGGCTTGAGCAACAATTTGGCTAACCCCATCAGCGCGCCGGTGTTCCCCGCGCTGACACAGGCTTGTGCCTTACCCTCTTTCACCAGCTCCAACGCGATACGCATGGAACTGCCGCGACTGTTACGAATCGCCTGTGAGGGTCTGGCATCACTTGCAATAACCGATTCGGCAGGGATCACCTGCACACGCCCCGCTACAGAGGAATCCGCTTTGGCAAGTAATGGCATGATTGTGTCGGGATTACCGACCAGAAGGAGAACCAGGTGCGAATGAGAGGCCAGTGCCTGCAAGGCTGCAGGCACTGTCACGCAGGGACCGAAATCCCCGCCCATGGCATCTATCGCCAGGGTCAAACGTGTCAAAGTATCGCCTTGCGTAACCGCAAGAATTACTTAGCGATAACCTTGCGACCGCGGTAGTAACCATCCGCAGTGATGTGGTGACGCAGATGAGTTTCGCCAGAAACTTTATCTACAGACAGAGTGGTGGTGGTCAGAGCATCATGAGAACGACGCATACCACGCTTAGAACGGGTGGGTTTATTCTGTTGTACGGCCATGGACCTTACTCCTATTACTTACGCTTTAAACTGGCTAATACGGCAAATGGATTTGGTTTTTCTGCCTCTTCAGGCAACTTACCAAAAACCATGTCCGCGTCGGACACTTCACAGTGTTCAGAATCATGCACCGGAACCACCGGCAGTGCGAGGATGATTTCATCTTCAATCACCGCCAACAGATCGATTTCGCCAAAATCATCGACATCGATCGGTTCGTAGGCTTCCGGCAGTGCTTCGGCCTGCTCTTCAGTAGAGACAGGACTGAAGCAATAGCTTACGTGAACCTGATGCGGAAACGGCTGGTTGCAGCGCTGACATAACAACGTTACCAGCACATCCGCTGTTCCTTGCAGAACCGCGAGGCGCTGGTTGTCAACCGCAAACGACATGGCACATTCCACATCACTGTCCACACTCACGACCGAGTCGGCCACGCGCGCCACCAATTCAGGCGAATAAACACCATGATAATCAAGGCGTTTTTGCGCAGCGCGTACCGGATCGAGCGTCAGGGGTAATTTTACCTTTTGCATAGGGCGCGAATATTAACTTTGTAACGTCATAGAGTCAAAGAAAAAGGCCGTTTTACAGCATCTTTCACCCGTTAGTCGCATCCAGTGCGGCGCACAGTTTAAAATGACTGTCTCCTTTACGCTATCTATTCTGCAAAAAAATGACGACATCGCTGGTTTTAGCTTCAACCTCACCCTTCCGCCAGGCTTTATTAAGTAAGCTTGGCCTGCCTTTTCTCTGCGCGGCACCGCACACCGATGAGACGCCGCAGCCCGGTGAAGCGGCAGATGCGTTGGTACAACGCCTCGCGCTGGCGAAAGCCAGGGCGCTGGCGGCCGACTATCCGGATCGCTGGATCATCGGTTCCGATCAAGTCTGCGTGCTGGACGGACAGATCACCGGTAAGCCGCACACGGAAGAAAACGCGCGCAAGCAACTGTCTGCCGCCAGTGGCAAAGCCATCACCTTCTATACCGGCCTGGCGCTCATCCAACCGCAAAGCGGGCAGCAATTTCTCTGCTGTGAACCCTTCACCGTCCATTTTCGCACGCTGAGTGCAGCCGAAATTGCCGGATATGTTGCCAAAGAACAGCCACTGCAATGTGCAGGCAGCTTCAAAAGCGAAGGCCTTGGCATTTGTCTGTTTGAACGGCTGGAAGGACGCGATCCCAATACCTTGATTGGGTTGCCGCTGATTGCGCTGAATGGGATGTTACGAGAAGCGGGCATCAACCCCTTGTGTTGATGCCCGTGACGTTACGCCTTTTTCTGGCGTAACTGCGACAGGCAATGCTTCAAAGCGCCGTCCAGCGGCGCTTCCATCCGCAACATCTCACCGGTATTGGGATGGGTAAACGTCAACGCCGCCGCATGAAGGAACAGACGGGAAAGTCCGGTCGGTGCCAACTGGCGTTCAAATTCCCGATCGCCATAACGATCGTCAAACGCGATGGGATGGCCCGCATGCAAAGTATGCACACGAATTTGGTGAGTGCGGCCAGTGACCGGGCTGGCTTTTACCAGGGTGGCAAAGCCAAAACGCTCTTCCACTTTAAACCGTGTCTCCGAAGGTTTACCTTCCGCGCTGACGCGCACCACGCGCTCACCGCTTTGCAGGATATTCTTCAGCAACGGTGCCTGTACCACTTTCAGGTGGGATGGCCAGTCGCCACGCACCAGCGCCAGGTAATCTTTTTGCATGCCTTTGTCGCGAAGCTGTTCGTGCAGGGAACGCAGTGCCGAGCGTTTCTTCGCAACCAGCAAGATACCCGAGGTGTCGCGATCGAGACGATGCACCAATTCGAGAAAACGCGCTTCCGGGCGCAACGCACGCAAACCTTCAATCACGCCAAAACTTAAACCGCTGCCGCCATGTACGGCGGTGCCGGAAGGCTTGTTCAGGACCAGCAGATAATCATCCTCATACAGGATGGCGTCAGCCAGTGAAGCCACTTTCTCCAGCTTCGGCGAGACAGTCTGCTCTTCACGTTCCGCAACCCGTACGGGTGGAATACGGATCTCATCGCCCTCTTCCAGCTTATATTCAGGTTTGATGCGTTTTTTATTTACCCGCACTTCCCCTTTACGCAGGATGCGATAAATCATACTTTTCGGCACACCCTTCAATTGGGTGCGCAAAAAGTTATCGATACGTTGTCCGGCATTTTCAGCCGTAATGGCGACAAATTGTACGCCGGGATTCTCAGTTTTCATGGCGGCGATTCTAAATAGTGTCCCCGGATAGCGCCACCCCTTTTTCTGTGCTTAACTCTCTGGTTGTCGCGGCGCTAAAGAGTCGAAATGCTGACTTTTTCAACAATGCGATGATAACCCCTGCAAATGAACAGGTTAAGGATGAATAAACTTCACAGCTCGGCAAAAGTCGCCTTGCTATATGTTGGTGAGCAATGGAATAATGCAGGGGTTTCTGTCCTGGAAAGATTCAGGCAGAAAAAAGAGCGAAATAAGTCATTTTGCCGGATTAAACGGACACGCAGCAATGGCGTAAGACGTAATGTTAAATCAGGCACTTAGCGGGCTGCGGGTTGCAGCCAGGACGACAGACTGGGATGTGTGGATTTTTGAATACTCTGTAGCACTTCCACCTTCAGGCGCTGGATTTCCTTATGAAAAACAGGCCACCGACAAGATTTGCGCCCCTTTAGCCGCCGACAACCGTGAGGTTGACGTCTGTGCATTAAAGACACGGGGCCATCGGTTGATTCTCGTCCAGGGTAACGATGCCCGCAGCTTTGTCACTCATGAGAGAATAACGAGTAAGTCACGATGAAAAGAATGTTAATTAACGCAACTCAGCAGGAGGAGTTGCGCGTTGCCCTGGTTGATGGACAACGTCTGTACGATCTGGATATCGAAAGCCCCGGACACGAACAGAAAAAAGCCAACATCTACAAAGGTAAAATCACCCGTATTGAACCCAGCCTGGAAGCTGCGTTTGTTGATTACGGTGCTGAGCGTCACGGTTTTCTCCCTCTGAAAGAAATTTCCCGCGAATATTTCCCCGCCAGTTACAACGCGCACGGACGTCCCAATATTAAAGATGTTCTGCGTGAAGGTCAGGAAGTCATCGTTCAAATTGATAAAGAGGAGCGTGGTAATAAAGGAGCAGCACTGACCACCTTTATTTCACTGGCCGGTAGCTACCTGGTGCTGATGCCGAACAACCCGCGTGCGGGTGGCATTTCGCGCCGTATTGAAGGCGATGATCGCACCGAACTGAAAGAAGCCCTGTCAGCGCTGGAACTGCCGGAAGGCATGGGCCTGATTGTGCGCACCGCTGGCGTTGGCAAATCCGCCGAGTCGTTACAGTGGGACCTTAGCTTCCGTCTGAAACACTGGGAAGCGATCAAAAAAGCCGCTGAAAGCCGCCCGGCACCTTTCCTGATCCATCAGGAAAGTAATGTGATCGTGCGCGCCTTCCGCGACTATCTGCGTCAGGATATCGGTGAAATCCTCATCGATAACCCGAAAGTCCTCGAACTGGCGCGTCAGCATATCGCTGCGCTCGGTCGTCCGGACTTCAGCAGCAAAATCAAGTTGTACACCGGTGAAATCCCGCTGTTCAGCCACTACCAAATCGAATCGCAGATTGAATCTGCTTTCCAGCGTGAAGTGCGTCTGCCATCTGGCGGCTCTATCGTCATTGACAGCACTGAAGCACTGACGGCGATTGATATCAACTCAGCACGCGCGACGCGCGGTGGTGATATCGAAGAGACGGCGTTCAATACCAACCTCGAAGCGGCAGACGAAATCGCTCGTCAGCTGCGTCTGCGTGACCTCGGTGGTCTGATTGTTATCGACTTCATCGATATGACGCCGGTACGCCACCAGCGTGCCGTGGAAAACCGTCTGCGTGAAGCGGTACGTCAGGATCGTGCACGTATTCAAATCAGCCATATTTCACGCTTTGGTCTGCTGGAGATGTCACGTCAGCGCCTCAGCCCATCACTGGGCGAGTCCAGTCATCACGTCTGCCCACGCTGTAGCGGCACCGGCACCATCCGTGATAACGAATCGCTGTCGCTGTCTATTCTGCGTCTGATTGAAGAAGAAGCGCTGAAGGACAACACCAAAGAAGTCCACGCCATTGTGCCGGTTCCGGTCGCTTCCTACCTGCTGAACGAAAAACGTGATGCAGTCAGCGCCATTGAGAAGCGTCAGGGTGGCGTGCGCGCCATCATCGTACCGAACGATCAGATGGAAACGCCGCACTACTCCGTGTTGCGCGTGCGCAAAGGCGAAGAGACGCAAACGCTGAGCTACCACCTGCCGAAACTGCATGAAGCAGAAATGGCACTGCCTTCCGAAGAAGAGCAGTCAGAACGTCGTCGTCCTGAGCAACCTGCCCTCGCCGCCTTTGTGATGCCGGATGCACCGCCTGCACCGGTTGAAGTGGCAGAAGAGAGCAAGCCTGCGGTGAAAGCTGAGCCGAAGAAGGCCAGGACAACCGACACCGTCGCAGCACCGGCTGCGTCAACCGGCTTTATGGCACGTCTGTTGGGTGGATTGAAAAAACTGTTTGTTGGTGATGCACCGGCGACTACGCCGGAAGCCAGCGAGAAACAGGAAAGCAAAGCAAACGCTGATGAAAACGGTCAACAGCGTGGCGATCGTCGCAACAACCGCCGCAATAACCGTCGTGAACGCACTCCGCGTAACGCTGAAAATGCGCCGGTACGTGAAGCACGCGAGCCGCGTGAGCCACGCGAAGCGCGTGAAACCACCGAAAACCGCCGCAATAAACGCCAGAACGAGCCGCGTGAAGAACGCAGCCCGGCACAAAGCGAAGAAGCACGCCAGCAACGCGAAGAGCAGCAACAACAGCGTCGCGAACAACGTGCGGAACGCCAGCGTCGTCGTCAGGAAGAGAAACGCGCCCAGCAGCAGGAACAGAAAGCCGCTGAGCCGGTGGTGCAGGCTGAAATCGTTGATGAGGCAGCGCAGGAAGAAGAACGTGTTCAGGTCATGCCGCGTCGTAAACAACGCCAACTGAGCCAGAAAGTGCGTTTTGGTGATGAAAGCGAAGCGACAACCGAGAACGTTATCGCTCCGGTTGAAACTGCGCCGCGTGCAGTCGCTAATGAAGAACCGGAAGCGGTCAATGATGATCAGGATGACGTTGATAACCGTGACAGCGCCAATATGCCGCGCCGTTCACGTCGTTCACCGCGCCACCTGCGTGTCAGCGGTCAGCGTCGTCGCCGTTACCGTGATGAGCGCTATCCGACCCAATCTGCAATGCCTCTGGCTGCGGCTTCGGCTTCACCGGAAATGGCCTCTGGCAAAGTCTGGGTACGTTATCCGGTTGCACAAACCAATGAAGAACTGGTCACACAGGATGCACTGAACGAGACGCCGGATTACAGCCGCGAAGAGACGGCCGCTGCCGTTGCTCTGCCTGCCAGCGTTGAGCCAGCCCAGGAAGTGGTTGCTGAGCCAGTCGTCGAAGTAGTGGAACCGCAGGCACACACCGACGTTCCGGTAGTGAACACCGATGACACCCGTCCGATTGAATCTCCGGTCAATGAAGAACCGACCGTGATTTCAGCGGCGGATGAAGCGGTTGCCGAAGTAACCGCCGCGCAGGCCGAACCGGTGGTTGATGTTGCTGCTGAGGTCAACGAAGCCGTAACCGCTGCCATCGAAGCACCTGCTCAGGTGGCACCGGAAGTGACTGCGCCAGTGGAAGAGGTCCTGTCCACGCCGGTTGCCGCAGAAGCGCAGCCAGCGCCAGTTGCGGAACCTGATGCGCCAGTCGCCGCTCACGCTACCGTGGCCAACAACGCAGAAACCCGCTGGAAGCATTATGCTTCGGCACCGATGACCAAAGCACCGGCACCGGCATGGGAACCTGAACCGGCTCGCCATAGCGATTGGGTACGTCCACCGTTTGCCTTTGCGGGCCGTGGATCGGCTGGCGGTCATAGCGCCACACAGCAGGCGACCGCACCGGCAACCAAGCCAGAAAGCGTCTAAGTTAGCGCTACGTCACACAGCAAACCCCGGCCAGTCCGGGGTTTTTTATTTGTATCTATCCGTAGCGGCGCGATTTATCGCGCGGATTTTTCACGCATTGCGCGCTAAATCGCGCCGCTGCGGGCAAAAAAAATCCCACGGCCTGTGAGGGCAGTGGGAAAAAGCAAGCGCACCCGGTTTAAGTACGCTCAAATCTTCAGGTCAGTTACGAATTCAATTGGAACAGTGACATCTTCGACATCTGGGTAAAGACCGTGTAGGAGGCTTGCAACGCCGTCTGCTGCATGGTGTAGCTGGAGATAGCCGAGGTGTAATCCACATCCACCAGGTCACTCATTTGTGACGCCATAATGGTATCGCGGTCATCACCCTGCGCATCCAGCGTGTCCAGCTCAGACATTTTTGAGCCCACCGCAGAACGCACGCTCAGCACGTTGTTCAGTGAGTTGCTCAAACCACGGTTGGTCTTATCCATCGCATCCTGGAACGTTTGTTTGGTGGCATCGTCAGCGTTGTCCTGTGGCACTTTCAACGCGGCAATCGCACTGTCGAGCATATTGAACAGGTTAGTTTCACTGGCGCTACCGTCCGGCTCTGCTTTGGCGTTGCTGGTGATCGACATAAACACCGAAGTACCGGTATCGCCAACCGACATGGTGCGGCTGTCATCCACTTTTTGCGTAATCGGATCACTGCCGCCGACATAGGTCACGCCAGTGCCATCATCAGTGAATGGCTCGGTATCGGTTTGATAGCCGGCGAAAATATAGTTGCCGTTACCGTCTTTACTGTTAGCCAGCCCCAGCAATTGCGAGCGGATCCCTTCCAGTGACGTGGCGATCGAGGCACGGTCATCATCACTCAACGTACCGGTTGAACCCTGAACAATCAGGGTCTGCGCATCCTGAATGCTGCTGGTGACGCTGGAAAGCGTATTTTCTTCCATTGACAGACTCTGGTTGGCAAAGCTACGCGCAGTGGCGTACTGAGCGCTTTTGGCCTGAGTCTGCGACAACACCACAGCGCGCGAAGCCGCAATCGGGTCATCAGAGGGGTTAGTCACGCGGCGACCGCTGGAAAGCTGTTCACCGACTTTGAGCCAGGAAGCTTGCGAATCCGTGATACCGCGCACCTGCTGGTTAAAAATCATATTGGTACTAAGACGCATGGTTTTTTATCCTCTCTGCTTAGCCGAGGCTATCGATCAACGCGTTGAAAATGGTGCTGGCGGTTTGCAGCACCTGCGCGTTAGCCGTGTAATATTGCTGATATTTAGTCAGGTTGGCGTACTCTTCATCGAGGTTGACGCCCGAAATTGACTGCTGGCGATCACTTAACTGACTCACCACACTTTCCTGAGTGGTACTGGTGGTTTCCAGCGTGCTGGTTTTGTTACCCACCGTACTGACGATGCTGGCATACGCCTCGGCCAGGGTGGCGTTACCGTTCACCAGTTTGCTGTCCTGCAAATCCAGCAGTTTTTGCGCATTGGTATTATCGCTGGCACCATCTACGGCACCTGCCGCCGCAATCTGCGACTCATCGGTGATCGCCACTGACATATCACCAATCACGTTCTGCACCGGTTTTACCAGGAAGCTGTCTTTCGCCGCCGGCGTACCACTTACGGTTAACTGAAGACCATCAAAGCTCAGCGTGGTGTTACCATCGGCATCGGTTCCCTGCGTCGCCGTCACGCTAACGTTGTCCGACTGACGAGTCACCGACCAGTTGGTGCCGTCGTAGCTGACGGTGTAGTTTGAGGCTTTCAGCGCGCTGGTGTCGGTCCATTCCGCTGACAGTGAGGCACTGGAGGTATTCTTGGTGTTGCTCAGGACTTCCGGGCTGCCGATGTTAAAGAAATCAGTGCCCTGATCACCGTTGCTGTCATACCCTTCTTTATGGATGGTATTGAAGCTGGTAGCAAAGGCAGCGGCAAGCTGGCCGAGCTGGTTCTGAGCGGTATCCAAATCCTGGGTACGGAACGCCAGCAGACCACCCAACGAACCGGTTGTCAGGGTTTTCTCAGCAATTTCTACGTTACCCGCCTGCTTATCAACATAACCGACGGTGATACGTGAAGGGTCGCTGCTGGAAGGCATCGCCACCAGCGAAGTGGTTTTGCTGCCATTGACCAGCGTGGTGCTGCCCATTGAAACGATATAGCTGCCATCCTGCTGCGACACCGTGACACCGACGATATCATTCAGGCTGCTCACCAGTTGGTCGCGCTGATCCAGCAGGTCATTCGGCGCAGTGCCATCACCGGTAGTCAGTTTGGCAATCTGGGTGTTGAGGTTGGCAATCTGGCTGGTGTAGGTATTGATCTGGTCAACGCTGGAGGTGATATCGGTGTTGACGCTGGTCTGCATATTGGTCAGATATTGTGCTGTCGTCTGGAACTGGTTGACCAATCCCTGAGCATTACTCAGCATTGACTGACGCGCTGACGGATCGTCGGCGTTACTGACCACGTTTTGTACGTTGGTGAAGAAGTCCTGAATCGACGTTGACAGGCTGGTGGTCGAGGTTGATAACAGATCGTCAATATTTGAGATCTGAGAATATTGGGTATTTTGCGCATTATAGGTCGCACTGGCACTGCGTAACTGCGCAGTGATGAATTCATCATATTCACGCTGCACAGTCGTCACATTCACACCGTTACCGTAATAGCTGCCACCAGACAGGGTGCTGTTTGCCTGCCCCAGGATCGTCGTCTGGCGTGTATAACCCGCCACGGTATAGTTACTGATGTTGTTACTGGTGGTACTTAATGCGGCCTGTGCGGCGCTCAGCCCGCTCATCGCTGAGTTGATTATACTGGACATCTCGGTTCCTTAATTTCCCGTTCACCGGGCTGGCTGTCATCAGTGCGGTTACCGGGGCGATGAAACGCCCGGGTTGTATGAAGGTTATCGGCGTGCTTAAGTGAAACTTGAGGCAAAAAATCAGAACAAATCGGTCAAATCGTGGCTGTACGCTTTCACAACTTTTTCGCCCATGTTTTTGAATTGCTGGATCATTCCCACCAATTTCTGAGCATATCTCGGGTCAGTCGCATAACCGGCAGCCTGCAACGCTTGTGCCCCCTGCTCCGCCGTCTGCGCGTTGGCGACCGCGGCATAACGTGGGTTGTTTGACAGCAGTTTGACGTAGTCCGTCAGCGCCTCCAGATAGGAGCCGTAAACACGGAAGGTTGCGCGTACTTTTTTCGCTTCGCCGTGTTCATATTCGGTGGTCATGATATCGGTGGTTTCACCTTTCCAGTCACCGCTGGCCTTGATACCGAACACGTTGTAGCTCGGTTTACCGTCACGCGTCAGAATCTGACGCTGCCCCCAGCCGGACTCCAGCGCCGCTTGCGCCAGAATCAGATGGTGTGGAATACCGCTCTCGTCACTCGCCACTTTGGCAGGCTGCGTCAGTTGAGCAATAAAGTCGCTGCTGTCGCCGGATAAACTGCCGGGTGATACCGGCAGTCGCGGCATCGCTTTACGTACCATTTGTTCCAGCTGCATCGGCGCCATGCTGCTGTAAATGAAGCTGTTATCCAGCTTCATCGGTACGGTACCCGCACGCTCATCCGGTTCCTGTGCGGGTTGCATCTGTTTGACGATGGTTTCAGCCAGGCCAAGTCCGCGTTTGCCCATCTCCTGCGCAATCTGCTGGTCGTACATTGAGGTAAAAAGCCGCGTCTGGTCGTTGCTCAACAGGCCATCTTTTGGCAACGCTTCACGCATACTTTTCAGCATCATCTGCACGAACATGCCTTCAACCTGCTTCGCCACCTGTAAGGCTTTACCTTTCGGGTCCTGACTGGCTTCGCGTTTCAGGTCATTGAGCGAGCGGCTGTCATAAGCCGCATTCATCAGCGATTGCGTATCACTCATCAGATAATTTCCAGTTTGGCGCGCAGACAGCCCGCACTCTGCATTGATTGCAGAATTGACATCAGGTCAATCGGTGTTGCACCCAGCGCATTCAGCGCACGCACCACATTATTGAGGTTGGCGCTGGCGTTGACGTGTTGCAGCGCCCCACCACTCTGGCGCATATCGATCTGCGTCTGATTGGTCGTCACGGTTTGACCACCTGCGAACGGCGTATTCGGCTGATTGACGTTCTGCTGCTGATTGACGGTGACCGACAGGTTGCCCTGCGCGACCGCACAGGTACTCAGCGTCACTTCGCGGTTCATTACCACCGAACCGGTACGTGAGTTGATGATCACTTTGGCGTCTTCCAGCGGTACGGAAACATCCAGATTCTGGATATCCGACAGCAGGCGCACCTGCGAACTATTATTCGGCGACACACGAATTTGCACGGTACGCGCATCCAGCGGCTGGGCATAACCATAGCCACCACGATTGATGGCATCCGCAATACGCTGCGCCATAGTGAAATCTTCGTTGTTCAGTTGCAGGTTGATGGTGCTCTGGCTACCAAAGTTGCTTTGCAGCTCACGTTCCACCGTGGCCCCACCGGTAATGCGACCACCGTTCAACTGGTTTACCTGGACGCTGCTGCCACCCGCAGCGGCACCGGCACCACCGACCAGAATGTTACCCTGCGCCAGCGCATAGACCTGGTTATCCACGCCTTTCATCGGCGTCATCAGCAGCGTACCGCCACGCAGGCTTTTGGCGTTACCCAGTGACGACACCACCACATCAATGGTTTGTCCCTGACGCGCAAAGGCCGGCAGTGAGGCGGTGACCATCACCGCCGCCACGTTTTTCAGCTGCATGTTGGTGCCGGTCGGTACGGTGATCCCCAGCTGCGACAGCATGTTGCTGACGGTTTGTGTGGTAAACGGCGTTTGCGTGGTCTGGTCACCGGTGCCGTCCAGCCCCACCACCAGGCCATAACCGATCAACTGGTTGTCGCGCACGCCCTGTACCGTGGTCAGATCGCGGATGCGGTCAGCATGAGCGATAAGGCTGAATCCGAGCAGGAAGCTCAGGCTCAAACGCAGCAGAGTGTTCATTTTCATCGTAACCTCTTACATCGGCGAAACGTTCAGGAAGAAACGCTGGAACCAACCCATCGTCTGCGCCTCATTGATATAACCATTGCCGACATACTCAATACGTGCGTCGGCCACTGCGGTTGACAGCACCGCGTTACTGGCGCTGATGGTGCGGGGGTTAACCACACCGGAGAAACGAATAAATTCGGTTCCCTGATTAATCTCGATCTGTTTTTCACCCACTACGCGCAGGTTGCCGTTGGACAGCACCTGATTCACGGTGACGGTGATGGTGCCGGTAAAGGTATTATTTGCCGTAGCACCGCCTTTGCCGGTGAAGTCGTTTTTGCCTTCGCCATCAAGACCGACCTTCTCCCCACTCGCGCCGACCAAACCATTCAACGCGGTTGGCACGGTAGTCAGCCCAAAGCTTCCACTGCCATCACGACTGGCATTGGCAGACGAACTTTTGCTGGCGCTGACGTTTTCCTGCAAGGTAATGGTCAGGGTGTCGCCGATATTGCGTGGACGACGATCCTCAAACAGCGGCTGATAGCCGTAGTTCAGCGGCGCAACGCCCTGAAAAATGGAACCATTCACCACCGGTGGCGCAGAAGGCGTTGGCTCAGCCGTTGTCGAGCCTTGTACCAGTGGCGTGCGTGGAACCAGCGCACAACCGTTTAATGTCAGTAGTGATAACGCTACTAACCAATGACCAGGCTTGAGAATCACTTGCTTCGCCACGGAGTTCTGACCTTTTTCATGTTCTTAATCAGGCCAGCCAGGCTGGCCCAACGACACCAGATTTATAACTGGGTTAACTTCGCTAACATCTGATCGGACGTGCTGACCGCTTTACTGTTGATCTCATAAGCGCGCTGCGTCTGGATCATGGAAACCAGTTCTTCCGCCACGTTGACGTTCGAGGTTTCCACATAACCCTGATACAACAAACCGGCACCGTTCTGGCCAGGCGTGCTCTGGGTAGCCGCACCCGATGCCTGGGTTTCCTGATAGAGGTTTTCACCCAGGCTATCGAGACCGGCGTCGTTCATAAAAGTACTGAGTGTTAACTGGCCCACCTGGGTCGGGTTGGTCTGACCCTGCTGCGTCACACTCACGATGCCATCACGCGAAACAGTGATGCTGGTGGCGTTGGCAGGAATGGTGATACCTGGCTGCACGGTATAACCTGAGTTGGTCACCAGCTGACCATTCTGATCCACCTGGAATGAACCATCGCGGGTATAGGCGGACGTGCCATCCGGCATCTGCACTTCAAAGTAACCCTGACCGTTAATCGCCAGGTCTTTTGAGTTACTGGTTTGCGACAGGTTGCCCTGAGTATGCAGACGTTCAGTGGTCACCGGACGCACACCGGTACCAATCTGCATACCAGACGGTAACGTGGTTTGCTCGGATGACTGCGTGCCCGGCTGGCGCACGGTCTGGTACATCAGGTCTTCAAAAACCGCACGCGAACGCTTAAAACCGTTGGTGCTGACGTTCGCCAGGTTGTTGGCGATGACGTCCATATTGGTTTGTTGGGCATCAAGGCCGGTTTTCGCAATCCATAAGGAACGAATCATTGTTTTGTCCTCAGCCTTAGCTGCTCATGTTGAGCAACTGATTGGCTTTTTGTTCGTTTTCATCGACGTTCGAGATCACTTTCATCTGCATCTCAAAACGCCGGGCGTTGGCGATCATATCGACCATGGTTTCCACGGGCTTAACGTTACTGCCCTCCAGCACCCCCGGCGACACCTGCACGTTGGCGTCCTGCGCCAGCGTCGCACCGCGTGTAGCCTGAGTTTGTGCGGTAGGACGGAACATCCCGTCGTCACTGCGTTGCAGTTCCTGGCCGGTCGCCGTGACCAGCTTCAGACGACCAATCTGCACCGTGGCATTGGGTGCATCACCCGGGTTACGAGAGGTGATGGAGCCATCCGTTGCAATAGTCAGTTCAGCGCCTTGCGGCACGGCAATCGGCCCGCCATCGCCCATCACGGGATTGCCCTGGATTGTCAGGATGCCGGTGGAGCTGATTTGAATGTTACCGTTGCGGGTGTAAGCCTCGCTGCCGTCGGCGGTACGTACCGCCAGCCAGCCGTCCTGCCCCACCGCCACGTCGAGTGCGCGACCGGTGTTGTCCATCGCCCCTGCACTCATATCGGCACCCGGCGTAGAGGCCGTCACCAGGGTACGCGTCGGCAGCGACCAGCCATTGACCGGCACCGCGCGGTACGCTTCCAGCTGAGCACGGAAACCCGGCGTGGAGGCGTTGGCGAGGTTGCTGGCCGTGACGGACTGCTGCTCCAGCGTCTGGCTGGCGGCTCCCATCGCGGTATATATCGCGTGATCCATAATGCAATCCCGTTAGTGAATTAGCGTAAGTTGACCAGGGTATTGAGGATCTGGTCCTGGGTTTTGATGGTCTGCGCGTTCGCCTGATAGTTGCGCTGCGCGACGATCATGTTGACCAGTTCCTGACTCAAATCCACGTTGGAGGCTTCCAGCGCGCCTGCGGTCAGTGAACCGAAGGTGCCGGTGCCTGCGGTACCGATCGCCGCCTGACCAGAAGAACTGGTGGCGCTCCACACGTTGTCACCTTCAGACTGCAACCCTTCCGGGTTAGAGAAGCTCGCCAGCACGATCTGACCCAACAGCTGCGTTTGCTGGTTGGAGTAGGTACCGGTGATGGTGCCGTCATCGTTGATGGTGTAGGTGGTCAGATCGCCCGGCGCATAGCCATCCTGAGTCGGGTTACCGAAGGTGGTGGTGCCGGTGTTCTGTTGCAGGCTGCCTTGCATGCTCAGGGTAATGGACTGACCTGCGGCTGCACCGTTGGTCCCGTCAATACTCAGGGCTACGGTGGTGGCACCGGTCACGCCGCCCACGCTGGTCAGGTTACCGCTACTGTCAAACGTCAGGTCGAAATCACCCGCAGAAGTCCCGGTGGTGGAGTCGATAGCATGGACGGTCCAGGCGTTATCACCGGTTTTGACGTAGTACATGTCGAGGGTGTGATCGTTACCCTGAGAGTCGTACACCGTCATGGTGCTTTTGGCGTTGTAGCTGTCAACGTCCGACGCATCAAAGGTGGTGACCGTCGGGATATCACTGGTGGAGTTAAGGTTCGCCACCTGCGTTGCCGTGGAGGTCGCTTTTGCTGACATCTGGGTGGTTGGAATGCTCAGCGCCACCGGGTTGGCACCGGTCTGAATGGTAGCCGGGGAGCCGCTGGCCGGATAGCCGGTCACGTACAGGCCCTGCGTGTTGACCAGGTTACGGTTTTCATCCAGCGTAAACTGACCGTTACGCGAGTAGTACACCGCGCCGCTGCTGTCAGTCATACGGAAGAAACCGTTGCCGCTCAGCGCCACGTCCAGACCACGGCTGGTGGTGGTGGTGGTGCCGTCGTTAAAGTTCTGGATCACCGCTGCAACTTTAGTCCCCAGACCAACGTCTGAACCGGCGAACAGGTCAGCGAAGGCGATGGTGCTGGATTTAAAACCCGCTGTCGCGGAGTTGGCGATGTTGTTACCAATGACGTCGAGGTTGCTTGAAGCAGCGCCCAGGCCGCTCACCGCTTGGGAAAAAGACATGTTAATTTCTCCGGGTTACAGGTTAATTAGAGAATCTGACGTACTTCATCAAGGGTCGCGGTGCCCATGGTGCCGAGGTCCAGTGTCGAGGTGTCATCCGTTGTACTGACGCCACTGACGTAGGCGTAATTCAACGGCTGAGCCACCAGTTGGGTGCTGCCATTGCTGGCGGCAATCGAAACGGTATATTTGCCATCCGGGGCAGTTGAGCCGTCGGTCAGGGTGCCATCCCACGAGAAGGTATGAACGCCTGACGACAATGCGCCGAGATCAATGGTGCGCACGGTTGCACCGGTTGAATCTTTGATGGTGGCGGTGGTGGCGGTTGACGCGGTGGTCAGCTCCACACCAAATGGCGTGGTGGTGCCACTGCCTACCAAAATCTGGCTGCCATCCACCATCACGCCATGACCAATCAGCGTGGTACTTTGCAGGTTCTGGCTGGTGCTGATCTGCCCGGAGATCGAACCCAGCGTGGTATTGAGTTTTTCAATGCCGCTCAGGGTGTTGATCTGTGCCAACTGCGTGGTGAGCTGGCTGTTATCCATCGGGTTAGTCGGATCCTGGTTCTGCAACTGCGTCACCAGCATGGTCAGAAACTGGTTTTGTAAGTCTTCTGCGCTGTTACCGGTGCTGCTACTGCTGGAGGAGCTGAGGACCGTGGGGTCCAGGTTTTCGTTAACGCCTACCGCGATACCCATTGTGTTTCTCCGTTACTGACCCATGGTCAGCGTTTTCATCATCATTGATTTCACGGTGTTCAGGACCTCAACGTTGGCCTGGTAACTGCGTGAGGCCGACATGGTGTTCACCGTCTCTGCCACCACATCCACATTGGGCATCTTGACGTAACCTTTCTGGTCAGCCATCGGATTGCCCGGGTCATACACCAGTTTCGCCGGGGAAGGATCGTCCACCACCCCCGCCACCTTGACGCCACCGGTCGCCATACCCGGCGCGGCATCGGTCTGAAACACGACTTGCTTCGCCACGTAGGGCTGACCATCCGGCCCGGTGACGCTGTCGGCGTTAGCCAGGTTACTGGCGCTGACGTTGAGGCGCTGCGACTGCGCCGTCATAGCCGACCCGGCGATATCAAAGATATTTAGCAATGCCATTGTTATTGCCCCTGCAGAACGCTCATCATGCCTTTGATTTGGCTACTGATAAGGGTGAGATCGGTTTGATATTTCAGGCTGTTGTCGGCGAACTGCGTACGTTCCCGGTCCATATCCACGGTGTTGCCATCCGCGGCAGGCTGATCGGGAATGCGGTACAGCAGATCCATCGACGGCTGAGCGTCGCTCTGCGCTTCAATGTGGCGGGCAGACGTTACTTTGAGCGCCAAACTGCTGCCCTCCGAGCGACCGTTTTCCATCACCTTGCTGAGCTGGCTGGCAAAGTCGATATCCCGAGCCTGGTAACCCGGGGTATCGGCGTTGGCAATGTTGGATGCCAGGATCTCCTGACGCTCCGCTCGCAAGTTAAGGGCTTCTGTACCAAATCGCAGCGCGGCATCGAGTTTGTCGAGCATGCTTCCTCCGCGAATGAGAATTTCGAGCTGACAGCTTAATTGGGGAAAAGCAAGGGCTATCGTCTGAATAGCGCCAAAAACATTGGCTATTTTTGACATTGATTTTTTTGCGCGAGGAGTAGACTCAGTGCCATCTTCAGTCAGGAGGCGTGTTATGCGCAGATTTACAACCTTACTGGCCCCAATTTTGCTGGCCCTGGCGCTGCCCGGTCAGGCGGCCGATCTCCAGGCCCAGCTGACGCAGTACTTTAAAGCGCGCGATCCGCAACACGCGGCAGGGATGAATGTGGTGATTCGAACGCCACAAGCGCAGTGGCCAGACTGCGCTGCGCCACAAATTGTGTTGCCCGGCAACAGTCGCCAGTGGGGCAACATGAGCATCGCCACCAATTGCGGGCAGAATCGCCGTTATTTGCAGGTTCAGGTGCAGGTCACCGGTGTTTATCTGGTGGCAAATCATCAGTTAATGCGTGGCAGCAACGTCACGGCCAGCGATTTTCGTTTACAATCCGGGCGGCTGGATACGCTGCCCGCGCGAACCCTGTTCTCCACCGATAACGTGGCCGATGCCATCGCCATGCGCGATATCACCCCCGGGCAGCCGGTAACCGCCACTATGGTGCGTCTGCCCTGGCGGGTAAAAGCAGGACAAAATGTGATTGTGGTGGCCAGCGGTAACGGGTTTGATGCCAGTAGCGAAGGCAAGGCATTAAATAATGCGACCACCGCGCAGATGGTCAGAGTACGGATGGGTAATGGTCAGGTCGTCAGCGGCCGGGTCGGCGAGGATGGGAATATTCTTATATCGCTATAAAGCGCTAAAGAACCCTGTTTTTCTGCCGATAGTGAAAGCAACAAAGAAATTACCCTATGCTGACTCAGTTGGCTTATCCCCAACTGACCTTACAGGAGCAAGACCATGAGCATCGACAGAACCCAGCCTATTCAGCCGCCGAGCACTGTTCAGACCCGTGAAAATACGGACAACGGCAGCAAAGTGCGCCAGAGCAGCACCGCAGCCACGACCAGCACCAGCGAAAGTGGTGCGCAGGTGAAACTGAGCGCTGCCCAGGCGCAGCTGACACAACCCGGCAGCAGCGACATCAATACTGCGCGCGTTGAGCAACTGAAAACCGCCATTCGCAATGGCGAACTGAAAATGGATACCGGCAAGATCGCCGACGCGTTGATTGCTGATACTAAGGCGTATTTAGAGGGTAATTAATCCCGATGAACAATCTGTTGACCACATTAGATAAGATGCAGGAAGTGCTCTCTTCACTCCGCGAAGTGATGAATGAAGAACAGCAGCAACTTGCTTCCGGCCTGATTAACGGCAACCTGTTGCAGCGCATCACCGAAGATAAAAGCGCGCTGCTCTCGACGCTGAATTATCTTGACGAGATGCGCCGGACTACCGAGCAAAGCACCGGTACGCAGGCGCCTTATCGTGGCAACAGCGATATGTCACGCCGCTGGACGTCTATCCAGAAACATACGCGTCAACTGCGTGACGCCAATACGCATAATGGTTTGCTGCTACAGCAGCAGATCCGTTTTACCGATGATGCGTTAGCGGTGTTGAAGCCCCATCAAACGCAGGCATTTTATGGTCCGGACGGATTAGGTAAAGGTCAGTCAACACTGAGCCGCAAAGGGTAACCGTCCGCGTTCCAGATGTAAAAAAACCGCCATCGCTGATAACGAGGCGGTTTTTTTGTGCGTTAAATCGCGCCCGGATTTTTGTAGCTACCGTCTTGAACGTCAAGCGGTAGCTGCGTAATTTTCATCCCACTTCATCCGCGTTTTCAGCACCCCGAAGCACTGATGAACCAGCTTGCGCATCACCGCTCCAAGCGCGGCCTTGCTGGCTTTGCCCTTCGCGATTAGCCTCTGGTACAGCGCCTTCGCCGGGGCATTCCACCTGATCGCTACGATCGCCGCCATATACAGTTTCGCCCTTACGTCTGCCGGGCCTGTTTTTGACATCCGCGCACGCCCCCTGACTGAGCTCCCGGACGTTTTTTCCACCGGTACCACAC
>NZ_CP024636.1:1622960-1679515 GCF_009728735.1 Pantoea phytobeneficialis | reverse complement strand
TTTCTTTTTCCCGTTGCCGGGCAACAGGCAGAGGTCGAGTTTGTTTTTACTGACATCAATACCGAGATAAATCATAAGACAGCTCCCTTTCACATGAACCATCACGCCATCTTGCCTTGTACATACGAAGTCAGAGCTTCTGGTTACCGTTCAGAGTAGATGCTGGCGTGAAAGGAGAAACGGAGGGCTTTAAGCTACGGCACAAGATCGGGTCTTAAGCGGCGCGACAAGCTGCCTCCGTTTCGTGTAACGGGTAGCTAACCAGTTACAACTTCAAGATACAAGCGGCGCGATTTATCACGCAAGGTCAGAGCGCTTTTATGCCTGCGTACGGCGGGCAAAATCGCGCGGGCGGAATCCCATCAGACCGAGCACCACAAAATACGCCCCGCCACCGACAGCACACACCGCCGCCAGACGCAGTAAACGCCACCACATATGCCCCACTTCCCATGACGGCATGACATACAACAGGCCCAGCAGCGCCACCGCCATCGCCACCACGGCGATCAACAGACGGATCAAAAAGCTAAACCAGCCCGGTTGTGGCTGAAAAATCTGTTGTTTTCGCAGCTGCCAGTAAAGCAGTGCCGCATTGAGGCAGGCCGCCAGACCGATGGAGAGCGACAACCCGGCATGCTTCAGTGGCCCGATAAACGCCAGGTTCATCAGCTGCGTCATGATCAGGGTGATAATGGCAATTTTCACCGGCGTTTTGATGTCCTGACGAGAATAGAAACCCGGTGCCAACACTTTCACCACAATTAACCCCATCAGCCCGACCGAGTAGGCAATCAAGGCACGTTGCGTCATCGCTGCATCGAAGGCGGTAAATTTCCCGTACTGAAACAGGGCCACAGTCAGGGGACCGGAAAGAATGCCCAGCGCCACCGCACTCGGCAGTGCCAGCAGGAAACACAGGCGTAACCCCCAGTCCATCAACCGTGAATACTCATCATGGTTATTGCTGGCAAAACTTTTCGCCAGCGAAGGCAGCAGGATAGTCCCCAGTGCCACGCCCAACACGCCAGAAGGAAACTCCATCAGGCGGTCGGCATAGTACATCCAGGAGACGGAACCCGAGACGAGGAATGATGCAAAGATGGTGTTGATAATAAGAGAAATCTGGCTGACGGAGACGCCAAGAATCGCCGGCCCCATCTGACGCATGACGCGCCAGACACCCGCATCACGCAGGTTGACACGCGGCAGTACCAGCATGCCAATTTTCTTCAGATGCGGCAGTTGATAGAACAACTGCAACACGCCCCCCACTACCACGGCCCAGGCCAGCGCCATCACTGGCGGATGGAAATGCGGTGCGGCAAACAGCGCAAAACCAATCATGCTGATATTCAACAACGTCGGGGCAAAGGCAGGAACCGAAAATCGATTCCAGGTATTCAGAATGGCCCCAGCCAGCGATGCCATTGAAATCAGAAAGATATACGGAAAAGTCACCCGCAGCAGCGAACTGGTGAGCGCAAACTTATCGGCGGTATCCGCAAAGCCCGGCGCAGTCACCACAATCACCCAGGGCGCGGCAATCATGCCCAACACCGTCACCAGCGCCAGTACCAGAGTTAATAGCCCGGAAACATAGGCCACAAATACCCGAGTCGCTTCTTCGCCCTGCTTGCTTTTGTATTCGGCAAGAATCGGCACAAATGCCTGAGAGAAGGCCCCTTCAGCGAAAATACGTCGCAGCAGGTTAGGCAGTTTAAAGGCGACAAAGAAGGCGTCGGTGGCCATTCCGGCACCAAACACTCGCGCCACGATGGCATCGCGGGCAAAGCCCAGCACGCGGGAAAACAGGGTCATCGAACTGACCGCTGCCAGCGATTTCAACAAATTCATAATTAGCGGCGCATCCTGAAAAGAGTCGGATAAATGAGCAACTTAGCGCGGGCATTCGAAAATGCCCGGCGATAGTCTACTGCCACGGCGGGAAATGACCAGCATTGAGTGTTACAAGGGATTATTCCTGTTCGGCATCACGCCACAGCTTTTCCACCAGACGCTGCGCCGCCAGCGCTTGTTCGCCACTGGTTACAGGCATCGTCTGATTTTGTACGCACTGAATAAAATGGTGAGCGGCCCCGGTAAAACCACGCTGTGTCAGATGACTCTGCCATGCGGGTGGCGCGTCAAGGCGTAACCCTGTCAGGTTTTCCTGTTGCCAGTCACGCATCTCTGCCACCTGAATGTAATCACCCTCACAAATGGCACTCACCACTTCACGTTGCGTTCCGGCACGACGGTGCATGCTGGTGGTGATTTGCAGCGCACCTGCGGAAAAATGGTGTTCCGCATACAGCATCGCTCCCTGCTCGTTGGTTTCAATATGACCGTGGAGGTGCGAGAGTTTACCACCGGCCAGCCATAACGCGGTGTCAACCACATGCAGATAGTCGTCTAACAACGTAAAACGCAAATCTTGCGGCCCGACACTGTCGGCACGGTGCTTTTCGATACGCAGCGATGCGGCACGCGCCATTTCAGCCTGTAATTGTTGATAACGCGGCGCAAAACGACGGTTGAATGCCACCATCAGTTTGCGTTTGCGTTTCTCCGCCAGCGCCACCAGCGCTTCAGCCTGCTGTAGCGTTTCCGCCAGAGGTTTATCGACGCAGACATCTTTATCTGCCAGCAGCAACGCTTTGACCACCTCGTAATGTGAGGCGGTGCTGCTATGCACAAACACCGCGTCGCTGGCGGCCGCCAGCGCATCGAGCTGACCAAAACAGGGAATGCGGTAGCTATCGCAAATCGGCTGCGCTTTGGACTGATTAGGTGAGAACGCGCCGGCCAGTTGCCAGCCTTGCGCTTGCGACAACACCGGCAGCCAGGCTTTCTGTGCAATGCCGCCTAATCCGACCATCCCAATACGCAATGTCATTTTAATGCTCCTGTTGCAGCAACTGTTCCAGTTGCGCCTGCAACCGGGCTACCGTTTCTTCCAGTTGGGCGACCCGCTCCTCCAGATCTGCATTATCTTCAGCGGTGGTTGTGGCCGGTACATCTACCACATCACCGCCGAAAAGATGCATATAACGACTTTCACGCTTACCCGGTTCTCGCGCCAGACGCACCACCATAGGGCCATCTTCACGGGAAATTAAGCCGTTCAGTGTCTGCTCAACCTCGTTCATATCGCTGAATTCATGCAGGCGACCACTGCGGGTACGCAGCTCGCCGGGTGTCTGCGCTCCACGTAAAAACAGCAACGTCAACACCGCCACTTCCGCGCTACTCAGTTGCAGATTACCAAACGCGGAGTTGCAAAAGCGTTGTTCATATTTACTGACGCGCTGACCAAAGCCGCTGTTCGACGTGACCAGGTGCTTTTTGACCAGTTCATCCAACTGGGATTGCACCTCGCTCTCGCTCAGGTTCATCACCGGTTCACGGTTAGATTTTTGATTGCAGGCGGTGACCACCCCATTGAGCGACAGCGGATATTGATCGGGTGTGGTGACCTGTTTTTCCAGCAGACAACCAATCACACGCAATGCCTGCACTGATAATGCCATTTTCATCGAATTATTCCCTTTTCTTATCCGCGGCGGTCCGGGGTCCACTCGCGCCAGGTTAAGGCTGTCAGAACATGATCCTGCCAGCGGCCATCAATTAACAGGTAATCTTTGGCATAACCCTCTTTTTCAAAGCCCAGACGTGCCAGCAGATCGCCGCTGCGCTGATTATGCGGCATGTAGTTCGCCATAATACGGTGCATGTGCTGCTGCCGCTGCATATATCGAATAGCGCTTTGCAGGGCTTCAAACATCAGTCCCTGCCCCTGCCATTTCTCTCCTAATGAATAGCCAAGGTAGCAAGCGTGAAAGGAGCCTCGTAGCACGTTGCTGAAGTTGGCAACGCCGCGCACTTCACGCTCTTCCTGATCCATTAAGACAAAATAAAATGCCGAGCCTTGTTTGTGCATGTCGGCAATCAATCCCAAACGCGCCTGCCAGCCAGACGGATAGCAATGACTTTCATCACGTACCGGTTCCCAGGGCTTGAGAAAAACACGGTTTTCCGCGTAGTAATCTGCCAACCGCCAGGCATCACGCTCATGAACTAAACGGACCACCAAACGATCGGTAGTGAGGCGCACGCGCGGCCCAGCAGAACGATAGCCAAACATCTTGACTCCTGAAATCCAAGACTTAAGAAGGAAGTACGCCATCGGCGTTATATCTCACTATAACCGTCACCCTGCTTGCGGTAAAACCCCGTTTCCCGCCCTTCGCTATTCATCCCAATTCAGGATTAATTTCTTTACCGGCTCGATGAAAAAATATCATCCTGATAATCCTGTTTTTCCTGCCTGCACAGGCGGAAAATAGACCAACTGGTCTCTTTTCTCCTCTCTTCCTTGCTCAGGATTTAGCATGTCTCGGGTTGCGCGGGCACGACGCCTTGGTAAAACATTTTTATTAGTAGATAACATGCTGGTGGTGTTGGGTTTTTTTGTGGTATTTCCTCTCATCTCCATTCACTTTGTCGAACAACTCGGCTGGGCCGCGCTGATGGTCGGGATTGCGCTGGGTCTGCGTCAGTTTGTGCAGCAGGGTTTCGGTATTTTTGGCGGTGCGATTGCTGACCGCTTCGGCGCTCGTCCCCTTATCGTTTCGGGGATGCTGATGCGCGCTGCGGGCTTTGCCTGTATGGCGCTGGCGCACGAACCCTGGGTGCTGTGGCTGGCCTGCCTGTTATCGGGCCTTGGCGGCACGCTGTTCGATCCTCCCCGCAGCGCGATGGTGGTGAAGCTGGTACGCGCCCGCGAACGTGGTCGCTTCTTCTCCCTGTTGATGATGCAGGACAGCGCGGGCGCGGTACTGGGTGCGCTGATCGGCAGTTGGTTACTGGCCTGGGACTTCCGTCTGGTTTGTTGGGTAGGTGCGGCGGTTTTTGTCAGCGCGGCATTATTTAACGCTATTTGGTTGCCCGCCTGGCGTATCTCCACCGAACGTATCGCGATGCGTGAAGGTATGCACCGCGTCTGGCAGGACAAACGTTTTCGCCTGTATGTACTGACGCTGACCGGTTACTACATTCTTGCCGTGCAGGTGATGCTAATGCTACCGGTGATGGTTAACCAGGTTGCGGGGGCACCCGCGGCGGTGAAATGGATGTACGCCATTGAAGCGCTACTTTCGCTGAGCCTGCTCTATCCGTTGGCACGCTGGAGTGAAAAACGCTTCCGGCTGGAGACACGGCTGATGGCCGGATTATTTCTGATGACCATCAGCCTGTTGCCGGTGGGTCTGACCACGACGCTGCCGTCGCTGTTTTTCCTGATCGCCGTGTTTTATCTCGGCTCGATCATTGCTGAACCGGCGCGAGAGACCCTCAGCGCCTCGCTTGCCAGCCCACGCGCGCGTGGTAGCTATATGGGGTTCAGCCGTCTTGGCCTGGCGATTGGTGGTCTGATTGGTTATTCCGGCGGTGGCTGGATGTTTGATGTCGGGCAGCAACTTTCGCTGCCGGAATTGCCGTGGATGCTGCTCAGCGCGGTGGGCAGCATGACGCTGTTGGCGCTGTGGTGGCAGTTTCAACCGCGCTCGGTGGCCCCGGCGTTGTACAGCAGCTGATTTGCCCGCACCCATAATCTCTCCCATACTTCCCGCACGTCTGTAAAAAGGGTGACGCCAGTCACCCCCGGGAACCGAGGAGAAACAGGATGAAACTCTACATCTACGATCACTGCCCTTTTTGCGTCAAAGCGCGCATGATTTTTGGCCTGAAAAATCGGCCCATTGAACTGGTCGTGATGCTCAATGACGACGAGAACACCCCCAAAAAGCTCATTGGTCAAAAGATGGCACCCATTCTGCAAAAAGCCGATGGCAGCGCGATGCCGGAGAGTATGGATATTGTCCGTCTGGTGGATAATCAGGATGGCGAAACCTTGTTAAATGGCAAAATCAATCCCGCCATCACCGACTGGTTGCGCCATGTGAATGGTTACGTGAATAAACTTCTGCTGCCGCGTATTGCTGACGCTGCTTTTGCTGAGTTCGCCACCCCTGAAGCCCGTCATTATTTCCGGGAGAAAAAGCAGGCCAGCATCGGCGATTTTGGCGAGCTGCGCAAACATTCACCCGGATTAATCAAAAACATCAACGATGATTTGCGTCAGCTGGATAAATTGATCGTCAAACCCAATGCGGTAAACGGTGAGCTATCAATAGATGATATCAATTTGTTTCCGTTGTTACGTTCACTGACCCTGGTTGCCGGTATCGAATGGCCAAGCCGGGTAGCGGCTTATCGCGACAATATGGCGAAACAAACCCAGGTGAATTTGCTGTCATCTATTGCTGCCTGACCGTTTTGATGAGGAGCGCCCGCGCGTTTCTCATCGCTCTCCTGGTGACACCCGTCCCTGATTCAGGCAGGCTATGGCACGTTTGCCGTATTGTTCAGGATGAGGAAAGTATGAAGAAGGCATTTCCCGGGCTGATGGCCCTGCTTTTTGCCGTGCTGCTGGCCGGCTGTAACCAATTAACCCAATACACAATCAGCGAGCAGGAAGTTAATCAGGCACTGCAAAAACACAACAACTTCGAGAAGGATGTGGGTGTTTCCGGACTGGTGAATGCGCATATTGTGTTGACTGATTTGAGCAGCCAGATTGGCCGTGAAGAACCCGGTAAGATCACCTTATCCGGTAAAGCTAACATTAATGTCAGCTCCCTGTTTGGCCCACAGCAAGCTGAAATGCAGCTAAAAATGAAAGCACAGCCGGTTTTCAATGCGCAACAGGGGGCAATCTACCTGAAGGATCTGGAGATCGTTGATGCCCAGGTGCAACCGGAAAAAATGGCGTCGATCATGAAAACGCTGACGCCTTATCTCAATGAATCGCTGAAACGTTACTTCGATGAAAAACCCGCGTATGTGTTGAGCGAAGATCGTAGCAAAGGCGAAGCGCTGGCGAAGAAATTCGCCAAAGGCCTGGAAGTGAAACCCGGTCAGTTGGTGATCCCGTTCACTGACTAATTCCCTTGCAATGATACGTAGCGGCGCGATTGATCGCGCTGTACGGGGTAAAACCCGCGCGATCAATCGCGCCGCTACGCAACATGAATAAAATCCCGTGCAAACGGTTGCTCACATCCTTATGATTACTCCCCGGCCTAAACGTGCCTTTCGTTTTCTACCTAGCCGGAGCCTTTTGAATGACAGCCCAACCCCAGCAAATCACGATTCGCCGCCCTGACGACTGGCATATCCATCTGCGCGATGGCGCAATGCTTCAGGCAGTTTTGCCTTACACCAGTGCGGTGAATGGTCGTGCGATTGTCATGCCAAACCTGGTTCCGCCGGTGACCAGCGTTGCTGCTGCCATCGCGTATCGCGATCGCATTCTCGCTGCACTGCCAGCAGAGCATAACTTTACGCCGCTGATGACCTGCTACCTCACCGATTCTCTGGATCCCGATGAGATTGAACAAGGCTTTCGTGCCGGGGTGTTTACGGCCGCAAAACTCTATCCGGCCCATGCCACCACTAACTCCAGCCACGGCGTGACCAATATCGCGTCCATCGCTCGCGTGCTGGAACGGATGCAGCAAATCGGCATGCCGATGCTGGTGCACGGTGAAGTAACCGATTCGCACATTGATATTTTTGACCGCGAAGCGCGTTTTATCGAAACCGTACTGGAACCGCTGCGTCAGCAATTCCCTGGCCTGAAAGTCGTGATGGAGCACATCACCACCAAAGAAGCGGCTGAATATCTTGCTGCCGGTAATGAACTGTTGGGCGCGACCATTACTCCCCAGCATCTGATGTTTAACCGTAACCATATGCTGGTTGGCGGTGTGCGTCCCCACCTGTATTGCCTGCCGATCCTGAAGCGTAATATTCATCAGGAGGCACTGCGCAAACTGGTCGCCAGCGGAAACCGTCGTGTGTTCCTCGGCACCGATACTGCGCCGCATTTGCGTCATCTGAAAGAAGCCAGTTGCGGGTGTGCCGGGGTCTTCAACGCGCCGACATCTTTACCGGCCTACGCTACCGTATTTGAAGAACTGGGTGCGTTGCAGCACTTTGAAGCCTTCTGTTCCGAAAACGGGCCAAACTTCTACGGCTTGCCATTGAATGAAGGGACACTGACGCTGGTGCGGGAGCCGTGGACGGTTGAACAGAGCGTGGCGGTCGCTGACGATACCCTGGTGCCCTTCCTCGCCGGTGAGACACTTAACTGGCGTGTGACTGACTGATATTTTTCACGCTTGCCTTCGGGATAATTATACTGTACAAATAACCAGTATATTATCTCGGAGGCGTTTATGCGTGTTGAAATTACCGTAGCAAAAACTCAGCCCCTTCCTGCGGGCGCACTGGATGCGTTAAGCGCAGAGCTTACCCGCCGCATCTCCCGTGATTTCCCAGACGATGAACATCACGTCAAAGTTCGCTATGCCAGCGGCAATCAACTGAGCGTTTTTGGTGGTTGCAAAGAAAATCGCGAACGTATCAGCGATATTTTACAGGAAACCTGGGAAAGCGCTGACGACTGGTTTATTACCGATTAACCGCCACTGCGCAGTTTTTGCCGGGTTTCGCCACCCGGCTTTTTTGTTTTATTTCCGCCTCGCCAGACAAACTCTCTGCATCTAAAATCATCATTACTCCCCACCCATTCTTGCGCACGTCATGCTGACAGGAGACGTTTTACATGACTCACGATAAACCGGAAGAGGCAATGACGTTTGGCGAGCTGCTGGCATTAATCAGCGAACAGCAACGCCGCTTGACCGTGCTGGAAAGTGCCTTCGCCAATCTGACCTTCTGTCTGGACGATCGCGCCAGCCAGTTGCTGGTCCATAATCTGACGCTCGAAGCGCAAAATCAGAACCACGACGAGCAGTTACAGCACCAATTTGCTCGTCTGGCTGAAGAGATTCAAAAATGCGCGGGAACCGTTCAGGACCAGGAAAAGGGCTAACTTCACAGTTTTCATCGGCTCAAGAGTTTTCCTAAAGCCAGGCGACTTTGCTGCCGATAATCTCTTTAGCGTCGGTAATTTGTTGCGCGGAAAAATACCCACGCCGGTATGTGTATTATTATTTTTAAAAAGACGCATCTCAAAAGCATTTATTTTGTGTTTTTTTTCACCACCACATTTTTTAACTATTGTACCGTTCGTTTCATGTTATAATTATCTCGCTTGTGCAAGAACAGCCGCATTGAACCTCAAGAAGCACTTCGTTTAACGAGTAAAAAGGAGGTTATAATGGACAGAAATAAAGACGTCATCCAGACTCATCCATTAGTGGGATGGGACATTAGCACCGTTGACAGCTATGACGCCATGATGATTCGCCTGCACTCGCTATCATCGCAGGATCAGAAAGAAGAAGAAGCTGATGTTGGCCCTACCTACTGGCTGACCACCGACGTGGCCCGACAGTTTATCTCGATACTTGAAGCTGGCATTGCGAAAATTGAGTCTACCGAGCAATACCTACGCGATAATCAAAAGCATTAATTTCTCCCATCGCGTGTAAGGGGCACCCTCAAGGGTGCCTTTTTCATGTGCGCGCTCTTTTGATATGCTGCTGAAAAAGTTCGCCGTTTTTCAGGAGTAATGTCACATGGTTTATGATCTGATTGTGGTTGGCAGTGGATCAGTAGGTGCAGCCGCCGGGTACTATGCCACTCAGGCGGGTCTCTCGGTATTGATGATTGATAGTGCCCACCCGCCCCATACTCAGGGTACCCATCACGGTGAAACCCGCTTAATCCGCCACGCCTACGGTGAGGGCGAACGCTATGTTCCGTTGGTGTTGCGTGCACAAACCTTGTGGGATGAACTGGAACAACGCGGTGGTGAACGCATTATGCACCGTAGCGGCATCCTCAACCTCGCTCCTGTCACTTCCACCTTTATTCAAAACGTCATCGACAGCGCGCGCGTCTGGCAACTTGACGTACAGATTTTGCAGGCAGATGAAGTCCGCAAACGCTGGCCACAATTTTCCGTACCCGATGGTTATATTGGGGTGTTCGAACCCAATTCCGGTTTTCTCAAGTGCGAAGAGGCGGTGCGCAGTTGGGTAAAACTGGCGGAACAGGCGGGCTGCGCGCAGCTATTTAACTGCCCGGTGACAGACATTGGTCGGGATAACGATCTGCAACAGGTCACCACCAGTGAAGGCATGTTTCGCGCCCGTAAACTGCTGGTCAGTGCCGGAACCTGGGTGAGCCAGTTGGTGAACAATTTGCCGGTCACCCCGGTGCGAAAAGTGTTTGCCTGGCATCAGGCGGATGGGCGCTACAGTGAAAACAACCAATTCCCTGGTTTTACCGTAGAGATGAGCGACGGTAGTCACTTCTATGGCTTCCCGGCAGACAATAATGCGCTCAAAGTAGGCCGACATGATGGTGGGCAGGTTATGCAGACACCTGCGGATCGCAAGCCGTTCGGCAGTGTCGCCGCCGATGGTAGCGAAGCCTTCAGCTTTTTACGCCAGTTTCTGCCTGGCGTGGGGGTTTGTTTACATGGTGAAGCCTGTAGCTATGACAACACGCCTGACGAGGACTTTATCATTGATACGTTACCAGGCGAGCCAAACCGCTTAATTATCACCGGACTGAGCGGCCATGGCTTTAAATTCGCCAGCGTACTGGGTGAATTGGCCAGTGAGTTTGCTCAGGACAAGCCTTTTTCGTTCGATATTACCCCCTTCTCACTGTCGCGTTTTGCCTGACATCTGATGGCCGCTGCGCTACGCTAGCGGCCTGCCTGACACTTCCTGACATAAACCCACAAATATTTAATTACTGGATTAAATGACAGCGCAAAAGGTGTAGTAATTAATTTCAACGCTTTATTCCAGCGACTTTCCCGCGTAGTTATTCAATATTTCTGTGCGCTTCAGGCATATATCACCATAAATACCGAATGGTTATTTCATAGTTTATAGAAAAGTAAGGGTGATTGATTTTGTATTTCAATATATGGATTCTAATTACCAGTTATTTCCAAACAGGATTTACCGATGATGTGGCGCAATTCCCCACAGCAATTTGGTTTGATATCTATCTTATTACACTGGCTAATGGCGCTCGCCATTTATGGCATGTTTGCGCTCGGATTGTGGATGGTCGGGCTGGGTTACTACGACAGCTGGTATCACAGCGCACCAGAAATTCACAAAAGTATTGGCATCCTGTTATTGATGGCCCTGTTGCTACGTCTGCTGTGGCGTTTCCTGTCCCCTCCTCCGGCACCACTGCGCAGCTACTCCCCTGTAGTCCGGTTTGCGGCGATTGCCGCTCACTGGCTGCTGTACAGCCTGCTGCTGGCCATTCTGGTCAGTGGCTATTTGATCTCCACCGCTGACGGTAAATCTGTTTCGTTGTTTGGCTGGTTCAATATCCCCGCGTTGGTTGCTGGGGCAGCAGAACAAGCCGATGTGGCTGGCGATATTCATCTCTGGCTCGCCTGGACGGTGGTGGTGCTTTCGGTACTACACGGGCTTGCCGCGCTGAAACACCACTTTATTGACCGTGATATCACGCTGCAAAGGATGCTGGGTTGCCGCATCCCATTAACCTCTGAAAAGGAAAAGTGACATGCTTAAGAAGACCCTGCTGATGCTTTCAGGTGCTGGTTTACTGGCCGCCAGCCTGACGGCCAATGCCGCAGATTACAAATTTGATAAACAGGGACAACACGCCTTTGTCCAGTTCCGTATTCAGCATCTCGGCTACAGCTGGCTCTACGGTAGCTTTAAGGATTTCGATGGCAGTTTTACCTTTGATGAAGCGAACCCAGGTGCCGACAAAGTCAATGTCACCATCAATACCGGTAGTCTCGATACCAACCATGCCGAACGTGATAAACACCTGCGCAGTGCTGATTTCCTGAATACGGACAAATTCCCGCAGGCGACGTTTGTCTCCACTGCCGTTAAGAAAGAAGGCAAGGAGTATATAATCACCGGCGATTTGACCCTCAACGGCGTAACCAAACCGATTACGCTGAATGCGCATTTGATTGGCGAAGGTAAAGATCCCTGGGGAGGCTATCGTGCAGGCTTTGAGGCCAGTGGCGATGTGGTGTTGAAAGAATTCAACATCAACAAAGATCTGGGACCAGCATCGCAAAAAGCGGAATTGATTATTTCAGTCGAAGGGGTTCGACAGTAAAAAAATGAGGCAGCCTGCATCATGGCAGGCTGCCGGTTACTTACTTCTTCTCTGGCAACGGAATTGCCATCGTCATGTTGAGCAAACCACGCGATTTATTGAAGACTTTGTTGCCATTTTCACGACCAGCGCGACGTGTGCGCTGCTCTTCCGGCGACAGTTTTGACTCTTCCATGCACAGCGGGCTACAGCAATTGTGAAACTTCTCGGCACAGCTTGGGCACTGAATAAACAGCAAATGACAGCCGTCATTGACGCAGTTGGTGTGGGTGTCACAAGGCACGCCACACTGATGACAATTCGACAGCACATCATCGGAAATGCGTTCCCCCATACGTTCGTCAAAGACAAAGTTTTTGCCTTTAAAACGTACCGGTAACCCCTGCTCGCGCGCCCGGCGGGTGTATTCGATGATGCCGCCTTCGATGTGATAAACATCATCAAAACCGTTATGTTTCATCCAGGCACTGGCTTTCTCGCAACGAATGCCGCCGGTGCAATACATAACAATCTTTTTATCTTTCTGGTCTTTCAGCATGTCGACCGCCATCGGCAGCTGATCGCGGAAAGTATCAGCAGGGACTTCCAGCGCATTATCAAAATGCCCCACTTCGAATTCGTAGTGGTTACGCATATCGACAAACACCGCATTGGGATCATCCAGCATCGCATTGACATCGGCGGCTTTCAGATAGTTACCGACATCGCTGGCATCAAAGCTGTTGTCTTCAATACCGTCTGCGACGATGCGATCGCGTACTTTCAGGCGCAAAACCCAGAATGATTTCCCATCATCATCCAGCGCGATATTCATACGCAGATTATTCAGTGCCGGATCGAAGCCGTAGAGAAAAGCTTTCATGCTTTCATACTGGCTGGCAGGCACACTAATTTGCGCGTTGATGCCTTCATGGGCGACATACACGCGGCCAAATACCTTGAGCTTGGTTAACCCAATGTACAACGCATCGCGGAATGCTTTGGGATCGGCAATCTGGAAGTATTTATAAAAAGAGACTGTGGTACGCGGCTCGGTTTCAGCCAGCATGCGTGCCTTCAGCTCTTTATTGGAAACAAGGTTGTGTAACACTGGCATGGTGTTCGTTCCTGTTAGCAATAGGAAAAAATGAGCGCGCACATGATACCTGAAATCACCACAATGCATAGCCTTTGCCGCGAATATCGGCGAGGGTGAGCTGTGCCGCATTTTTGTCCGGTAATTATATTTTAATGCGATAAGGTGAATTCAGACATTAGCAGTGGAGCTATGCTTGATTTCAGTCAGAGAGAAAAAATGGCACAATAGACACAAATAACAGGAACCGGTACCTCTGGTACAAGACGCAGGATACTGACATTTCAATGACTCAACTTCCACAATTTTCCCGTGAACTCCTTCATCCACGCTACTGGTTTACCTGGTTAGGTATTGGGGCTCTCTATTTACTGGTGCTATTGCCTTACCCGGTTTTATCCGTCATCGGCTGTGGTCTGGGCCGCATTGCCATGCGGTTTCTGAAGCGTCGCGTCAAAATTGCCCAACGTAATCTGGAGTTATGTTTTCCTGATATGCCAATCAGCGAACGCAATGCGATGGTAAAACACAATTTTGAATCGGTCGGCATGGGGTTGATTGAAACCGGTATGGCCTGGTTCTGGCCGGACTGGCGTATCCGCAAATGGGTAGCCTGTACCGGTCTGGAGCATATTGACTCTTCACTGGCTGCCGGACGCGGTATTTTACTTATCGGGATGCATTTTCTTACCCTGGAGTTGGGCGCCCGTGTTTTTGGCATGAACAATCCCGGCATCGGTGTTTATCGGCCAAACGACAACAAACTGATCGACTGGCTGCAAACCTGGGGACGTATGCGTTCCAATAAAAGCATGCTCGATCGTAAAGACCTTAAGGGCATGATCCGCGCAATGAAAAACAACGACATTATCTGGTATGCACCTGACCATGATTATGGCCCGCGTAGCAGTGTGTTCGCGCCGTTTTTTGCCGTTGAAGATGCCGCCACCACGACCGGGACGCATATGCTGATCCGTCTGGCAAATCCCAGTGTTGTCCCCTTTCTGGCCCGCCGCCTGCCACATGGCCGTGGCTACGAACTGAAAATCATGCCGGATATCCGTGAAAAATTTTCGCTGGAAAGCGAACTCGACACCGCAATTTGCATGAATAAAGTGGTTGAGGAGAGCGTATTGCTGGCCCCGGAGCAGTACATGTGGCTGCATCGTCGTTTCAAAACCCAGCCAGAAGGTCAACCCTCGCGTTATTAATGTGATGTGGGACACAGGGAGTGTCCCTCTGCATCAAAACTGAAATTCGACTTAATTCATGACATTATCCGTCAGTTTTTTGTTAAAACTGTACCAGACTTAATTGAAGCTGGCGTATTTTCTCAGACCATATATTTATAGAGCTTTCTCAGAATAAAATCAGACAATGGTGATCATTACTTAAGCCCGTGCTGCTTACGATGCGACATCTTATGCGCATGTCGTTGATTTACACCTGAAAGATTAAATAAAATTTATTGATCGCAATATGGTTGTATGGACCTGTTTTTTTCCAATTCCAGGCATATTCCTATTTAATATTACTAAATTCTTTGAAATCGCTAATCAATGCAGAAAAATTAACTTAATTTACAAGGAATTATCCTGGTAGCTGCAACGCTTATTCCGTTTCTAAAAAAGATACACCCTCTTTATACCTTTCTGGAATTTGTTAGTGAATTCGATTCCAGTTAGTTTCGTTAATGACAGTTAGTTCAATAACTGTTCAAAAAAATAATAAAGATTACACACAGCAAATATACAGCAGGAACTCATAATATGAATAAAGGCATCTATTATTATGTGACGGTCAGTACCGATCAGGACAATTACCATTTACTGCATCGGAAAGAGTGTAAGCGTCTGCCCGAAAAGGAGGATATGGTCTTTATTGGTACGCTCTATAATTTAAATCAGGCCTTATCGATTGCGCGCATTAATTTTAAAAAGGTGAAACCCTGTATTAAATGTTGCATTCGTTATTCTGCGCCAGTTATCCGCGAATCTGTGCGGCCTGTACTGCATTTTCCACAAAAAATGCACTGACACATTCGGGCGGATGTGGCACCTCATCCGCCCGAATGTTATTCCCTCCTTCGCATGGTGATTTTTCGTCTATTCTTCTCTGGAAGCCCTATTCAACAGGCAAGGAGATTGCGATGAGCATGTATAGCACCTTAGTCGAAGCCATCGAGGCGGCGCGTGAAGAGTTTCTCGCCAGTCAACCTGAGTTGGATGAGGACGATGCCGTCGTCAACCAATTCGCTCTGCAAAAATATGTCATGCAGGATGGCGACATCATGTGGCAGGCTGAGTTTTTCGCTGATGAGGATGGACAAGGTGAATGTCTGCCTATTCGCAGCGGCGAAGCAGCTCAGGCCATTTTTGATGATGACTATGACGAAATTGAGCTTCGTCAGGAGTGGCAATCTGAAAATACGCTACATGAATGGGATGAGGGAGAGTTTCAGCTCGAACCGCCGATGGATACTGAAGAAGGTGAAGCCGCAGCAGCCGAATGGGACGACGATAACAGTGATTCTGACCGCTGGGCGTAAAGCTTATTCGTAAGGTCCGTGATGGGCATCCACCGGTAATAGCAGCGTGTCCATCACCAATGACAACGGTAAATCGAGGATGGTAAGCATCCGCCATGCGCCGTCACGCACATCCCACTGCACTCCTGGGTAATATTGATTACCGTGCCCCTGCCCCGGCACGGTACGACTGATAATGCTGCCACATCCGCTCAGTAACAGAATGGCTGCACTTACAACGATGAATTTCATGAAACGATTCACAACAAATTCTCACAATGGCCTGGCGCTATTTTAGCCGTCAGTATGGGTGAATAACCACACCCGACAGCGTAAAGATTGCGTTAGTCGGAACAGTCTTGCTGTCGTAACAGATAAAAAAAGCCGCTATCGTGTTGCGATAGCGGCTTTTTAACTGGGTTACTGACCCGATATCATGACTGCTGAGGCAGTGCCTGCGGGTTTAGCTTCAGCTTTTGATAGCTCTCAACCCACTCATGATATTTCTCTCCATTCTCCCACAGGCGCGTATGCACGCGCGCAAGCACCACCGGATCGCTAATCAGCTGTAAACGCTGCTCGCGGTTCAGTTTTTCCGGCGAATCGCTCAATGCCTGATCCACACGCCGATCGCGTGAATGATCCAGTATTTTGCTGTGCAGGTGACGTGAAGTCGCCATTGCCGTCGCCAGAGCGTTAAATGCCGGGTTGAACAGCGCATGCATAAAGCCATTCTTCAGCGCACGTTCGCGGTTCAGTTGCAGATAGTTGTCCGTGTCGACCAACTCTTGCGGCGGATCGTACTCTTCCGGGATCAGGAACAGCTTCGCGCGCTTACTCTTCAGACCAATGGTGGCACGGCTCGACATGACTGAGACGAACGGTGACAGAATCAGTGAGAAGACAATCGGCGACAACCACCACAGGAAGTTCAGATCCAGCACGCCCATGCCGACAGCCCAGACAATCCCGAGCAGCATCTGCGAACCGTGGCGGCGGAAGGCTTCACTCCAGGGCGTCGCATCATCGTCACGCTGCGGTGAATTCCACACCACTTCCCAGCCGAGGAATGCGCTGACCACAAACACGGTATGGAACAGCATACGCACCGGTGCCAGCAGAACCGAAAACAGCATTTCCAGCAGCAACGAGAAGAACAAGCGCACTGCCCCACCGTAAGGTTTTGCGCCTTTGAACCAAATCAGCACCACGCTGAGCAGTTTCGGCAGGAACAGTAACACCAGAGTGGTTGAGAATAGCGCAATCGCCAGATCGGGACGCCACTGCGGCCACACCGGGAACAACTGACGTGGTTGCAGGAAGTAGGTGGGTTCCATCAGCGTATGGACCACCTGTAAGGCGGTGGAGAGCGCGAGGAACATAAACCACAACGGCGCTGACAGGTATGACATCACGCCCGTCAGGAACACCGCGCGGTGTACCGGGTGCATCCCTTTTACCAGGAACAGGCGGAAGTTCATCAGGTTACCGTGACACCAGCGACGGTCACGCTTCAGCTCATCCAGCAGGTTAGGCGGCAACTCCTCGTAGGAACCCGGCAGGTCGTATGCAATCCACACGCCCCATCCGGCACGACGCATCAATGCAGCTTCGACAAAGTCATGCGACAGAATCGAACCGGCAAAGGAGCCTTCGCCCGGCAGCGGTGCCAGCGCACAGTGCTCGATAAACGGCTTCACACGAATGATGGCGTTATGACCCCAATAGTGGGATTCGCCCAACTGCCAGAAGTGCAACCCGGCAGTAAACAGCGGACCGTATACGCGGGTCGCAAATTGCTGACAACGTGCGTACAGCGTATCCATGCCTGACGCTTTCGGTGACGACTGGATAATACCGGCATTCGGGTTGGCTTCCATCATGCGTACCAGACCGGTGAGACACTCACCGCTCATCACGCTGTCGGCGTCCAGCACCACCATGTAGCTGTAGTTGCTACCCCAGCGACGGCAGAAGTCATCAATGTTGCCACTTTTACGTTTCACACGACGACGACGACGACGATAGAAAATCTTGCCCGCACCACCGACATCGCGCACCAGCTCCATCCAGGCTTTCTGCTCGGCAATCGCGATATCCGCATCGTAGCTGTCACTCAGAATGTAGACGTCAAAGTGTTCTGCGTTCCCGGTGCGTTTGACCGATTCCCAGGTCGCACGTAAGCCCGCGAATACGCGTTCCACATCTTCGTTACAAATCGGCATGATCAGTGCAGTACGATGCTCCGGGTTGAGGGCTTCATCCCCCACCGTGGAGTACGAGATGCTGTACTTATCACGACCAATCAGCAGTTGCAGGAAGCCCATCAGTGCGGTCCAGAAACCGGCAGACACCCAACAGAACAGAATGGCGAACAGGAACAGAATGCCGGTTTGCAGAATATACGGCAGGATCAACTCCACCGACTGCAACCAGTTCTGGTTAAACAGTTCCATCGGATCGAGCAGCGTCCAGCCCTGATACGGCAGAATGGTTTTCATGTACCAGGTAGCAACCACGGTCTGAAACAGCGTCAGAATCAGCAGAACATAGCGGCGCATCGAACCAACGTGACGCCACTTATCTTCCGCTTTTTGTTCTTCCGCCGTTTTGTAACGTGGCGTCGATTTATGCCCACGTAACGAATCCCAGGCGCGAGCCAACGGGTTGGTACGCCAGGCTTCCGGGAACATCAGCGAACGCGTAACCTTTGGCATCGCCTTCAGGATAGTACGGCCGAGATAATCTTTACCCAGTTGCTGACCCTCAGCCAGCGAATCTGGCCAGGCCAACTGCACACGGGACGACACCGATTTTAGCGGCGCATCATCCGGGCGCTCGCTGGCGGCATCATCGTGTCCCAGCGACGCATGAATAGCGTGGAACGCCTGCGCATTCTGTAACGAAACGCTCAGACGCGCACGGCCTGCCGCATCGAGCGGCAGGGCTTCCACGTAAGATTGAGGTGTTAAAGTCGAGTTATTCATTGGCAGGTAGCTGATAGCTCCAGGTTTCCGTCAATGTCTTGTCGCCACTAACCAGCGCCGCACGCATCTCGGTCGGCTGCTTGTTATCTTTCACGCGCAAACGTAGCACCAGGCGCCAGCCTTTAGTGACCGGGTTGTAGCGTACGCTCTGCTCCACCACTTCAGCGTTATTACCCACACTGACCTGCGGTGCAACCTGCGTATTTTCCGGCAGTTTGCTCATCGCTCTGCCAACAAAATCGACGGTGAAGGCGATGCTGCCATCCGGCTGACGTACGAGATTTGATTGCTTCACATCTCCGGCGGAACGCAGGGTATCTTTCACCCAGGCAACGTCATCGGAGTGCAGCAGATTTTCGTCACGGGTAAAGTGCAGACGATACTGGAAACTCATCTCTTTGCCCGGCTCAGCCAATTTTTCCGGCGTCCAGAACGCCACAATGTTGTCGTTGGTTTCATCCGCCGTCGGGATTTCCACCAGCTCAACCCGGCCTTTGCCCCAATCGCCTAACGGTTCAACCCAGCCACTCGGGCGCAGATCATAACGATCGTCGAGATCCTGATAATGGCTGAAATCACGCCCACGTTGCAGCAAGCCAAAGCCTTTCGGGCTTTCGATGGTAAAGGTGCTGACCGCCAGATGTTTCGGGTTATTCAGCGGACGCCAAATCCACTCACCGTTACCGGCATGGATAGACAGACCGTTGGAGTCGTGCAGCTCCTGACGGAAGTTGCTGACCGGCGACGGCTGGTTAGCCCCGAACAGGAACATACTGGTTAACGGCGCGACACCCAGTTTACCAACGTTGTCACGCAGATAGACTTTCGCCTGCACATCGACAGTAGATTCTTTACCCGGACGTACGATAAAGCGATAGGCACCCGTGGCACGCGGTGAATCCAGCAACGCATAGATCACCAGTTGCTTGTCCTGCGGTTTTGGCCGCTCGATCCAGAACTCTTTAAAGCGAGGGAACTCTTCGCCTGAAGGTAACGCCGTATCGATGGCCAGACCGCGCGCTGACAGGCCATAAACCTGACCTGCACCAATAACGCGGAAGTAGCTGGCTCCGAGGAAGCTGGTGATTTCGTCGTCTTTACCCTTTTCATTAAGCGGATAAAGTACTTTGAATCCGGCAAAACCCAGGTTTTTCACCGAGTCTGCGTCATGCTTGACGTTGCCGAAGTTGAAATAGTCCGGATTGTACTTGATTTCACGCACCGTACTGGCAGTGACTTCGTTAATTTTCACCGGCGTATCGAAGTACATACCCTGGTGATAGAACTCAAGTCTAAATGGCGTGCGCAGTTTGCCCCAGTAGGCTTTATCGTGGTTAAACTGGATCTGCTGATAGTCAGCAAATTTCATTTCACGAAACTGAGAGGGTAAATTGCTCTTCGGCGCTTCGAAGCTTTTGCCTGCCATCGCCTGAGCCTGTTTTGCTACATCATCGAGGTTGAACGCCCAGCTATTATTCGCGTACAACGCCAGCAGAACTGCCGCGCCTAACCAGCGCATCTTCTTCAGTCCGGCCATATTTTTTTCTAAAGTCAGCACATCCCCCCCTTTCGCGTGTGCTTAGATCAAACCCGCATATCTTAAAGGATTATTCTTTTTTCCGACAGCGTATGTAACCGATTGTTCCCCTTATTTGTAAGTGGAAAATGCGCTTTTAGGATAATTAGACGATACAGAATCAGCCTATAGTATACCTCGTTTACAGCCGGTAGAATTTTCGTCCGGCATAATCCGGTTTCAGGGCGAAACCGGCCAGGACACAAAACTATTGGATGCTTATGACTGCAGCAAAATCCGAACGCGAATATTTTCTCGATTCGATTCGAGCTTATTTAATGCTATTGGGCGTACCCTTTCACGTCTCCCTGATTTACTCGACACAAAAATGGGCAGTAAATAGCCAGGATGCCTCGATGTGGCTGACGGTGTTTAATGACTTCATTCACGCTTTTCGCATGCAGGTGTTTTTCGTCATTTCCGGCTATTTTTCCTACATGCTATATCTGCGCTATAAGCCACAACGTTGGTTGAAGGTGCGTCTGGAGCGCGTGGGTATCCCGCTGCTAACCGCCGTGCCGTTGATCACCCTGCCGCAGTTTTTTCTGCTAAAAAATCTGACAGATAAAGTCGGAGATTGGGACAGTTTCTCCCTGTATCAAAAGTACAATGCGGTGGTGTGGGATCTGATTTCTCACCTGTGGTTTTTGGTGGTGTTGGTCATTCTCACCAGCCTCGGCATGATCACCTTCCGCTGGCTGCGCTCCCAGCATCGACAGATTGATTACACCCGTGTGGGCTGGGGCAAACTGACGCTGGCGTTACTGGCATGGTCGCTGGCGTGGTGCGTCTTCCGCCGCGCAATCTTTTATTTCCAGCCCGCATGGTTAATGGATGGCCTGTTCAGCACCGCCGTGATGCAAAGCCTGTTCTTCCTGCCCTTCTTTATGTTGGGAGCATTGAGCTGGAAACATCCGCCACTGAAGGCGTTGTTTGTGCGTTTTAATCCGGTGATGTGTTTTGGTGCCATTGCGGTGTTTGTCGCTTACAGCCTCAATCAACGCTTCAGCAGCGGCGATGGCTGGCTGTATGAAATCGACAACGTGATTTCAACCCTGATGGGCCTGTGCATGCTGAACGTCTGTTTCTGCTTCGGACATAAACTGCTGAACAGCCATTCGCCCCGCATCATGTATCTGGTGAATGCCTCGCTGTTTATTTATCTGGTGCACCATCCGCTCACCCTGCTGTACGGCATTTTTATCACCCCACTGATCAGCAATAACACGCTGGGTTTTTTCCTCGGCCTGCTGATGGTGTTTGGCGTGTCATTTACCCTGTATGAAATCCATCTGCGTATTCCACTGCTGCGCTTTCTGTTCTCCGGCAAACCACAGCGTGCATAACCCACGGGCCAGCTAAGCTGGCCCGCTGCTTTCACAACAACCATTCAATCGGCAAATGCCACACCAGTCGCACCATCAGCCGCTGAAACCAGGTACATTGCGGCTCGTGAATATGCACCACCTCACCGGCCTCACCCGGATATTCCACCCAATTCACCCGGCCCCATCCATCAAGCCGTAACATCCAGGCACGGTCCCGCATCCCCTGAATAAAGCGTTGATGGGTACGCTGCGCCAGGGTGTCGCTCTCAATCACCAGTCCCATTTCGGTGTTAAGCACCGCTGAACGAGGATCGAAATTAAACGATCCAATAAACACTTTACGATTATCCACGGTAAAGGTTTTGGCATGCAGGCTGGAACCGGAGTTCCCGGTTAGCCCGCGATCGTGGGGCGCGTCGCTGGCATTGGCCTGTGGTTTCAGTTCGTATAACGCGATGCCGTGACGGAGCAACTTTTTGCGCCAGCGCGCATAACCCGCGTGCACCACGCTGACGTCATTAGCGGCCAGTGAATTAGTCAGAACCGCGATTTTGACCCCACGCCGTTTCAACGCCAGCAGCTGTGCCACACCAGCTCGCGTCGGGACAAAGTAGGCCGAGATAATGTCGAACTGCTGTTGTGGCGTTCCAATCACCTCCAGCATTCGCTGTGGCAGCAAAGAGGAACGCTTCGCTTTGCCCAGCCCTTTGCGCGGGTCATCGCTTAACAAGCGCGTCGCAGCCCAGGTCATACTCAGCGTCCCCTCTGCCATCTGACCAACAAATGGGGAGTGATCCAGCCGCGCCAGATAACGCTGTACCGCCTCACTATCTTGCCAGGCTTCCGGCAGTCGTACGGCCTGGTGTTCGCCGCGCACCTCCACCACGCTGCGTAATGGCAAAACGGCTTTGCTGCGCCAGTAGCGCTCAAAATCCTGCGCGACTTCCGGTACCACCGGGCCGATGACCATCACGTCGAGATCGGTGAACAACGGCTCATCACCGGTGCCAAAATATTCATCGCCAATATTTCGTCCCCCCACCAGGGTGACGGCACCGTCCACCGTCAGGCTTTTATTATGCATACGGCGATTGAGGCGGGCGAAATCGGTCAGATAGCCCAGCATACGCAAGGTGCGAAACGAGAAAGGATTAAACAATCGCACCGCGATATTGGGATGGCGGTCCAGTTCGGCAAGGGTTTCATCGAGGCCGGGCGTGTTGTTGTCATCCAACAGCAGCCGCACCTTAACGCCGCGCTCCGCTGCATCGAGCAGCGCGCTGAACAGCAGGCGGCCAGACATGTCGTTTTGCCAGATGTAGTACTGCACATCGATGGTGTTTCGGGCCATGCCCATCAACAGATAACGTGCAGCAAACGCATCCAGCCCATCATTGAGAGGATGGACGCCACTCATCCCCGGATGGCGCGCGCAGCGTGCATCCACAATTTCGTTAAGCCAGTTTCGCTGATGTTCCTCAAAATGGCGTGGTACGGCTTCGCTCATACAGGTTCCCTGCAACACATAATCTTCTTATTGTTGGTGGCAGCACCGCGCATCGCAATCAGAGGCTTCCGGTTGCAGCGGCTGGCCTGCGCTTAATTTAGTCTAGACTTAGCGGGACGATCTGCATTCGGCGTTCCCCGTGAGGAGAGGAAAAATGGCGCAACACCCCCTTGATCCCCCATCCCCGCGCTATCAGCCCCGGCTGTTTCGCAGTTTTTTTCAGGGTAGTTTTCCCTGTTCGACTTCCCGTCGTGCCGGAGGGCGGCGACTGGATATGGTGATCAGTAGCGGTCATGACATGCTGCTGGAGAAGGATTATGCCGCGCTGGCGCAGGAAGGGTTGCGCACCGCGCGCGATGGCGCACGCTGGTATCTGATTGAGTCCACGCCAGGCGAATATGACTGGCACTCTTTTCTGCCAATGGTGCACGCGGCGGCGCGCCATGATCTGCAAATCATCTGGGAACTGGCGCATTTTGGCTATCCCGACCATCTCGACATCTGGAGTGCCGCCTTTGTCCAGCATTTTGAACGCTTCGCCCGCGCGATGGCGCAGTTGATGCGTGATGAAGGGGTGCAGCAACCGTTTTTTACGCCGATCAATCAAATCTCCTTCTGGTCGTGGGCTGGCGCCGATGTCGCCTGGCTCGATCCCTATTCCAGTCAGCGCGGCAAAGAGCTGAAGCGTCAGCTGGTACGCGCATCGCTGGCAGCGATGCATGCCATTCGCGAGATCTATCCGCAGGCGCGTTTTGTGCTGACCGATCCACTGGTACAGGTTGCCACCGACCCCGCGAATCCCGACAGCAAACCCTATGCCGACGCGCAACATCAGGCGCAATTTGAAGCCTGGGATTGGCTGGCCGGACGCGACGCCCCGGAACTGGGCGGCAGCGAAGATTTCCTCGATATCCTTGGACTGAATTACTACCCGGATAATCACTGGTTTTTCCCCGGTGAACCATTGCCGGTAGATCACCCTGCACGATTGCCCTTACATCGTCTGCTGTGGCAATGCTGGCAGCGTTATCAGCGCCCGATGCTGCTGGCCGAGACCGGTGCCGAAGGCGATGCCCGTGCGTCCTGGTTCCATCAGGTGAGTGAAGAGGCAATGCTGGCGCTGGATGAAGGGGTGGCGCTGGAAGGGATTTCGCTTTATCCGGTGGTGGAGTATCCGGCGTGGGCCGATGACCGGCGTTCGCCCGGTGCGTTATTTGGTTTGGGTGATCCCAACGGCAATCGCACGTTGCATGAGGGTTTAGCGCTGGAGTTGCGCAGTCAGCAAATTAAGTGGCAAAAACGTCAGCAAAGTTAAGATTGTTGCGAGTTGGGATGTTTGGGACCGCAGGTTTGTACATCAAGGGATTGATCGGCGGGATGGCGCACATCGGTGAGCCAGGTCATGGTAAACAGGAACACCACACCAATCAGACAGGCAGAAAGCAGGCCTATTATGGCGATCAGTTTGTCATCTCGGGATTCCATCGACATCTCCTTACAGGCTTCCGATACCCGTTGCAGCAAGCCTTAGCTCATCCATAACGTCATCATCAGGACAAAGATTATAAGGGTAACCGAGGTCACTGCAAGTACCACAATGGCAAACTGCGCATCGTCCAGCGGCTGCCGCAGGGGTTCGTCATGATCGTCAGGTGGCGCAGGTGAACTCATGTTAACTCAGCAAAAAATAAAGGGATCGACCGACTGGATTACCGTTCCGAGTGTAATAGAAAGCCAGCAAAATGAAAACGGGGCGCAATCGCGCCCCGCTGATGGGATTAGAAATCGTAGGTGAGTGAGACTTTGACGGTACGTGGCTCCCCTTGCGTCAGGTAAGTGCCACTGTCATCGACGTTCGCCCAATATTTCTCGTTGGTGACATTATCCACTCCAACACGCCATACCATGTCGTTTTGGTTGACCTTCATCCGGTAGCGCAGCCCCAGATCCAACGTGGTGTAATCGTCCATTTTCATGGTATTGGCGAGGTCAGCATACTGTGAACCGGTATAGTTCAGCAGAGCGGTTGCCGTCAGGCCATCAACTGGTTTGATATCATATTCAGCGCCCAGTGCCGCAGTGAAACGGGGTACGCCAATCGCGTTTTTACCATTTTCGTTGCTGTCACCGGTTTTGGTCATATCCGGATCGATCCAGGTTGCACTGCCGTTCAGACGCAGACCCAGGAGCGGTTCACCAAATACGTTCAGTTCCACACCACGGTTGCGCTGTTCGCCATTCAGTTTGTAGACGCCGTCGTTCAGCACACCGACCGGTTGCTTGATTTCGAACAGCGCCAGCGTGCCACCAATACGCCCGTAGTCTGCTTTCACTCCAACTTCGTTCTGTTTGGCATGCACAATACCCGTCACGCTGCCGTAGTTAGAGGCAGTGAACGGCGCAGCCGTGCCCGGCGTGAGTGATTCAGTATGGTTGGCATACAGCGAGATATTGCTGGTCGCTTTGTACAGTAAGCCATATGCCGGTAACCAGCGGCTGCTGTCAAAGCGTGTTCCGGTATCTTCCACACCATCATAACCGTAGTTACGCACCACCACTTTCTGATGACGTGCACCTAAAGTCAGCAGCAACGAATCATCAAAGAAGCCCAGCGTATCACTCAGCAGATACCCCTGCGAACGTGAACGATAAGTCGTTAGCGGATCGCTGAATTTGGTGCCCCCAGCGAAGACGGTATCCGGTTCCGCCACATCGTGCGGATTATAGATGTTGATATCCGCATCGTTACCCGAAGACATGCGATAGGTATTTTTCGCATTCGAGGTCATTGCCGAGTAACCGATGTTGACTTTGTGCGTCACAAAACCGGTGGTGAAATCACCACGGATGCCCACGCTGCCACTCATGGTGTCCTGAATACGGTTAGTATCGAAACGGCCGATAGTGGCGTTGCCAGCGCGATCCAACACTTTCGGCGTGCCGTAGTTACCAATTTCGTGGGTGTGCTGCGCACCCAGCGCACTATAGACAGTCCATTGATCATTGAGATCGTATTCAGCTTTTGCCAGGCCGAATTCAGATTCGATATCACTGAATATCCAGTTCTGGCTGTAGTTGGTGCTATTAGAAGGTACGTCTGGAATAAAGTCGATACCGCCAATATTGATACCGTTGCGGGCATCATGGAAGGTTTTCTTCTGATACCCCACATCCAGCGAGGTACGCAGACGATCGCCACGGTAATCAAGACCCAATGAAGCAGCGGTGGTGCGTTTCTTTTCACCGTCAACACCGGTTTCACCTTCACGGTGAACAGCATTCAGGCGCACACCGAACTGGTTATTATCACCAAAACGACGGCCAATATCTGCGGTGGTGCCTAATTGCGAATCTGAGGTGTAATCCACACCCACGCGCGTCAGTGGTGTGTCTTCAGCATGTTTTGGTTCCAGGTTGATCATGCCACCGACACCCGTCTCGGCAGATCCGTTCAGCAGCGCGTTAGCCCCTTTGAAAATTTCCACCCGGTCAATCAGTGAGGCATCCATCACCTGACGCGGCACGATGCCTGCCAGACCACCGTAAGTCATGGCATCCCCATCCAGGCGAAAACCACGAATACGATAGCTTTCAGCAAAGTTGCCGTAGCCCTTCACGTTCTGCACGGTGGCATCGTTACGAATCACATCGGCAATGGTTTTTGCCTGCTGATCCTGAATCGCTTTGGAAGTAAAACCGATCACGTTGAACGGCACATCCATGGCATTTTGTTCGCCCAGCATGCCGAGACGGCCACCGTGCGCCACCTGTCCATCCAGGTAAGCGGGAACCAGATCGTTACCGCCAGGTTTGAAATCAGTCTGCGGTGTCGCTGTCACCGTCAGTGTCTGCTGTTCTTTTTTTGCCGCATCTGCGGTGGTGTTGGTGGTAGCAGCCATCACTGGCAAACAACCGGCACTGACCATTACAGCCAGCAGTGTCGGTTTCAGTCCGGGATTGAAAGGCGTAGTGCGCATGGATATCCCCTGATACAAACTTAATTGATAATCATTTTTATTGCGGTTTGCGATTATGCTGAGGACTGCGCCGAATGCAAGAAAAATCCAGGCATTTTCTTAACGAATTCCTGACGGGGCATGACAGAAAATTGATGTTGAGACGTAGCGGCGCGATTTATCGCGCGCCTTTGACTTTAATGCTACAGACAAATAACGCGCGATAAATCGCACGGCTACGGGAATGGTGGCGTTACATCCCTTGCCAACGGCGGAACACCAGAGACGTATTAATGCCGCCAAAAGCAAAGTTATTTGACTGGATATAATCCGTTTCGAGCTGACGTACTTCGCCCATGATGTAATCCAGCTTTCCGCATTCCGCGGCGGGCTGTGTCAGGTTCAGCGTCGGCACAAACCAGCCTTCACGCATCATCTCAATACTCATCCAGGCTTCCAGTGCCCCACATGCCCCCAGCGTATGGCCGAAGTAGCTTTTCAGGGAGGAAATCGGCGTATTTTCGCCAAACACCGCAGCGGTGGCCTGACTTTCGGCAATATCACCGCGATCGGTAGCGGTGCCGTGGGCATTAATGTAGCCAATTTGCTCCGGGGTCACTCCCGCCATTTGCAAGGCACGCTCGATGCAAATTTGCATAGTTTCCCGCTGCGGCTGTGTGATATGCGCCGCATCGCAATTGGTATAAAACCCGACCAGTTCGGCATAGATCGTCGCCCCACGCGCCTGCGCATGCTCCAGCGACTCAAGAATCAGGGTGCCGGCCCCTTCACCAATCACCAGCCCATCGCGCTGCTGATCGAACGGGGCTGGCGTCAGTCCAGGCGCCGCGTTTTGCTGGCTGGTGGCAAATAAGGTGTCAAACACCGCCGCTTCCGAAGGGCAGAGTTCTTCGGCTCCTCCGGCAACCATCACCGTCTGATAGCCGTGACGAATGGCTTCCCAGGCATAGCCGATGGCCTGGCTGCCCGAGGTACAGGCGCTGGATGTCGGGATGACACGACCACGCAAGCCAAAAAACAACCCGGCGTTCACCGCCGTAGTGTGCGGCATCATCTGCACGTAAGTGGTACCGGTGATATTGTTGGTGTGTTTTTCGGTCAGCATGGTGGCGAACTCACTCACCGGCCCGGTACTGCCGGTCGAGGAGCCGTAGGCGATACCGGTTTCCCCGCTGGTCAATACCGGATGATCAATTAACCCCGCCTGCTCCAGCGCCAGTTCCGTGGCGCGGGTCGCCAGCAGCGACACCCGCCCCATGGCACGAATGCGTTTGCGGGTGTAGTGATCCGGGAGCGTAAAATCGTCCACCGGCGCGCCCAGTTGCGTATGCAGACCATCGTAGATCTGCCATTCCGGCATGTTACGCACCGCGTTTTTACCCTGTTTCAGGCGCTCAGCTACCGCAGACCAACTTTCTCCAAACGCCGTGACACCGCCCATTCCGGTGACTACCACACGTTGCATCACAGCATACCCCCATTGATTGAAATCACCTGACGCGTGACATAACCCGCGATATCCGACATCAGATAGCTGGCCAGGCCTGCCACCTCCTCAGCTCCCCCCATACGTTTCATCGGGATCAGCTTCAGTGCTTCGTCGATGACCTGCGGTTCCAAATCGGTCATACCGGTATCAATCAATCCCGGCGCGATACAGTTGACGGTAATTTTACGTTTAGCCAGTTCAATGGCCAGCGCCTTGCTGGCACCGATAATGCCAGCTTTGGCAGCGCTGTAGTTCACCTGCCCGCGATTGCCCATGATGCCCGAGACTGACGATAAGGTGACAATCCGCCCCCCCTGGCGCAGGCCGATCATCGGCATCACACAAGGCTGAATCACGTTATAAAAACTATCGAGATTGGTGTGGATCACGCTGTCCCATTCTTCATCGCTCAATGCCGGGAAAGCCGCATCACGGGTAATACCGGCATTGCTTACCACGCCATACCAGGCACCAAAGCGGGCGATATCCTGCTCCAGCGCTGCGCGCGTTGCCTCCCGCTGCCCGACATCAAATTGTATGGTGCGACCGCTACCGCCCGCCGCGATAATCTGCTCCAGCGTTTGCGTTGCGCCAGCGGCGTCACGGTGATAATGCACCGTCACATAGAAACCATCCTGCGCCAGCCGCAGGGCAATGGCACGCCCGATTCCTTTACTTGCGCCGGTTACTAAAACGCTACGTGTCATGGCTGATGTCCTTGTAATAGTCGTTGTAATTCATCGTCATCGGGTTGATAAGTGTTAAGGCGGCCAGTCGCCAGACACTCAGACTGATGACTTATTTTCCCTTCAAAACTGCCAAGCCGGTCATCACGCATCAGCAAATGCATCTCCACCTGCAAATGCGCTCCGGCTGGAAAAGTGGCTGCTATCGGGCGATACCCCCGCCCGCCGAGCAACATGCCGGGGCGGATCTGAGTTTCCCCCTGCTGCCGGGCATGAAAACCCGACCAGACGCCCACGGTCTGCGCCATGATCTCCACACCGAACCAGGCGGGCAGCTCCCCTTGCGGCGTCAGAAACGGTGCCAGTACGCCCTGCCCGTCAATGGTCACTGCGCAGATGACATGGTCAGCACTGACTGCGATAACACGATCCAGCAGCAACATCGGCGCACGGTGCGGTAAATATTCACTTACCGGCAGAAAATCAACCATCGACGCGTCCTGTAATCAGGCAGGTATTGTTCCCGCCAAAAGCAAATGAATTAGACGCGATAACCGGACGCCCCAGCGGCACTGGTGCGGTAATCAGGCCACAATCCGCTAAGGTGGTGTCGCGTTCCGCGCGAGAAAAATCCTGTGGAGGCAGCGGTAAATGTTGCTCCAGCAACAGCAACGACAACGCGGCTTCGGTGGCACCTGCTGCGCCTAACGTATGTCCCGTGAGGTGTTTGGTGGAACTACAGGGTACGCGATCACCAAACAGCCGCTGCACCACGGCGGCTTCCACCTGATCGTTCAACGGCGTCGCGGTGCCGTGCAAATTGATATAACCAACCTGCTCTGGTGCTAAACCTGCCTGCTGCAACGCCATTGTCATTGCTCGTTCTGCTCCCACACCTTCCGGGTGCGGTGCCGACATATGCCAGGCATCCGACGACTCGCCAACACCCAGCAGCGCCAGGGGCTGAGGCTCGCGCGTTAACAACAACAACGCCGCCGCTTCACCAATCGAGATCCCGTCACGATCGCGGCTGAAGGGCGCACAATGGTGTTCAGAAAGTGATTCCAGACTGGCAAAGCCGTTGATCGGCATCCGGCTGAGCGAATCCGCCCCGCCCACCAACGCCACATCCGCCAGGCCTGCCGCAATCAGGCGCTCGCCGCTAATAATGGCGCGCGCGCTGGAAGAACAGGCCGTGGAGAGGGTATAAGCCGGGCCATCCAGTTGCAGATAATGCGCCAGGAAGCGTGAAGGATCGCCCAATTCCTGCATCCGGTAGTCATAGCCGCTTAAGCCGGCACTAACCTGACGATCCCCCTCATCAACCCCTGAGGTGCTGGTGCCAAGGATCACTGCCACACGATCGCGACCGTACTGCGCTACCGCCGCCTCCACCGCCGGGCGAATCTGCGCCAGCGCAGCCAGCAGCAGTTGGTTGTTACGGGTGTTATGCGCGGCCAGTTCGGTGGGGATGGTAGGAAGCTCGCCCAGAACTTCGCCAACCCAACAGCGTTTCCCCGCCAGCAACCAGCTCTCGCGCGGCTGCATCCCCGGTGCTTCGCCCTGTTGCAATTGGGCAGCGATCTGCTCGAGGCTGTTGCCAAGTGCATTAACCATGCCGTAAGCCGAGATGTAAATCATGATGCGTCCAGGTGTTGAATCTGAATTTGATAACCAAAAGCGCGCTGATCAATGCTGATCGGCTCACGTTGCGTGCCACGTTGCATATAACGGATCAACGTCACCACCGTACCGGATGGATCACGCAGCTCGCGACGATCGCCAATATCCTGCAACTGCCAGCCTTGAGGTAATTGTGGCTGCCAGGCGCTGATCGGCCAGTGGCTCAGCATAATATCTGCCAACACCTGGCTGGCGGGCGGCATCTCCGGCAGCGCCATCATCTGTTGGGTATGAATGCCGGTCGCATCATACGTGACGCGGAACAGACGAATGCCGAGCGACGATAACCCGGCAAGGCTGATATGTTGCTCATCCGCCGCCAACAGCACCAGCAACGATTGCGTTTTCCCTTTAACGTGACCGGTTAACAGCTGCTGCTGTTCGAAAGCCGGTGTAATCCCCGGAGCCGGTAGCGTGACGCGTACCCCCGGTTTGAGCCACGCCGTTGGCCGATGAGTGGGATCTTTCTGACGGGCACAGCCACCCAGCAACAGTGCGATCAGCAGAAAAATCAGGCCCTTGTTCATGATTGCTTCCTTTTCCGGGGGGCCAGCGCCAGTGGCGCCAGTAAGAATGCGCAGAAGATGCCACTGCACAGCACCACACCAAAGCTACTGATGGCGCTGGTGCTGCTGAACACCAACATGCCCAGCGTCAGCAACGTCGTCATCATTGCCAGCGTCACTGCCAGCATTGAAGTCAGCGGTGTGCCGCGCGGGTTACTGAAGAACAGCGTGTAATTGATGCCGATACCCAGCACCAGGATCAGAGCCAGCAAGGCAAAAAGATTGAGACTGGCCCCAATCCAGCCAAGCGTCGCCAGTGCCGCCGCTAGCGAAAGCCAGGAAGGTAACGCGCTACGCAAGCCAGCTTTCAACCCCAGCCGTATCACATAACTCAGGGTGATCAATAGCAACGCTAACGCCAACAGCCCGCTCAATAATGTGCGCCAGAAACCAAACAGCTGGTCATAGCTGGCTTTGCGATCAACCCAGCTGACACCAGGTTGTTGCGCCGCCAGTTGTGCCAGCGCCGCACTGTCACGCACACCATTCACCGGCACCAACACGCTGCTGCGTCCATCCGGCAGCGACAGCCACAATAAACGCCAGCCTTCACTCAACGGACTTGCCAGCCAGTTTTCCGGCGTCACTGGCATGGCGTGCAGATCGGCTTCTGCCAGCGTCACGCCCGCTTGCTTCAGCCGTGCCGTAATGGTGGGGGCTGCTTGTGCCAGCAAGGTCAAATCCTGCTGCTGTCGTGCCAGCGAGTTAAGTGGCAGGATACGATACCCTTCCAGCCATCGGTGCTGCCGGGCCTGCTGTAACGCAGGAGCCAGCTCGCTCACCCGTTGCAGCGTTTGCTGCGGGTTATCCCCCCACACCACAAACCAGGTTTGATCGGCCTGCTGCCCGGTAAGCTGCGCCAGTTGCCGATCCTGGGCCAGTAGCTGCTGCGGTGCGCTTTGCAGATGGGCAATATCATCATCCACCCGCAGTTGCAGGATACCGAGCAGTGCATACATGGCGACCAGTGCCGGTAATCCCCACATCAGCACCCGCTGGCGTCGCCAGGCAGCGAGCCAGCGGGCCAGCCACACCATGCCGGGGATCGGGCGCACCGGCAGCCCCCGCACCAGCCAGGGGTAGAAGCAGATCACCGTCAGGCAGGAAGCACTCAGGCCACTGGCGGCGAATACCGCCAACTGGCGCAGACCGGGAAAGGGTGCCAGCAGCATCAGCAGCCAGGCGATAGCCGTGGTGGCCAGCGCCAGCAGCAGGGTGGCGCGCACCTTCTGCAAACTTTGCCAGGGCGATGCCTCGTTGCCGTGCACCATGCGCTCGGTCAGGTAGTACAGGGTGTAATCCGCTGAAATGCCAACAATACTCAGGCTCATCACCAGCGTGGTGAGATGCAACTCGCCAAAACAGAGCAAGGTCGCTACCGTCCCCGCCATCGCGCCAATCGCCACCGACAATGCGCACAACGCGAGTGGTCGCAGCGATCGGAACACCAGCCAGATCAGCAGCAACAATCCCGCCAGCGTCGCACTCCCCAACGTCTCGACATCATGCTGCGCGCGCTGGCTGGCATCATCGCTAAATAACACCGTGCCCCGCGTCAACAGCCGGGCATCCGGCCAGCGCGTTTTCAGTTGCTGCTCCAGTTGGTTGAGTGCCGTCACCAGTTGATGACTTTGCCGGATACTGAAGGCATTGCTGTCCAGCTCGCCGTGCAAAAAATACCAGCGCCGCTGCTGTGGGTCATTCACCGTCAACCAGCCATTGTGCAGCACCATTTTGCTGGCATTTTGCTGTAAGGCCAGCTGCGCCCCACGCACCAGCAGCAGCGGATCGTGCTGTAACTCCTGGCTGCTCACGCCGGCGAAAGCGGAAAACAGTTGCGCCAGAATCCAGTCTGCCTGGTCTGCCCCGCCGCTTTGCAGCCGCGCACGCGTGGCGTCGTCAATCAAACCATTGCGATTCTGCCAGGCGAAGGCACCCCAGCGCTGCATTTGCAGATCGTCCATTGCGCCACTGACTTGCTTCAGTTCCGGTAAAGCCTTGAGCTGCGCCTGCCACCAGGCCGCCACGGCATCACCGTCATCGGCGTTACTGCTCACCAGCCAGACCAGCTGACGATCCAGACGTTGCATAAAAGCCTGCTGAATCTCGGCAGGAGCCTGGCCGAGATTCTGCTGCGGCAACAGCGCCAGCACGCTGCTGTTTAGCTGGCTACGCGGTAACAGGCAGGCCAATGCGATAGCCAGCGCCAGGCAGACCGTCAACCACACCAGCGCCAGATTTTTTTCACGGTGTCGGAGCAAAACGCGCGCGCTCCTCATCGGTCAGATGGCCGGGTTCGGTCCGGGTATCGCTCAGGGTGATATCGGTTTTATCTCCCTGCTTATCGTCCAGCTGGATGCGGTTAAGATACGCGCCCCCCTGCAACTCGATACGGTTGAAAATTTTATTCAGTGGTGCCGCTTTCGGCGTCAGTCCCAGTTGCCAGTTTTCATTGCCCTTATCCTGAAAATCGAGGGTGAAATTCTCTTTCAACACTTTTTCATCAGCCTGGAACAGGGCGCGTAGCAGATGATTAAACTGGAACATTTGTGGGTTGCTTTCAGCCGTGATCACCTGTGGCGGTTGACCGCTCATGCTTTGCACCATGCGTTTATCATCCAGAATCAGCGTCATCGGGAAAGGCGTATTCTGTTGCCACCACAGCCCTTGCTGTTGGGCAATCAGCAACTGTCCGCGTGAGACCAACGGCTGCGCCATTCCGGCGATGGTGCGTACCTGAACGAAGTTGGCACGAATAACCGGCTGACTGGCAAAACGTTGTTGCAGTTGCTCAAGGGTCACCGCATGCGCGGCGACGTTCCACAACAACAGCAACGTCAGCAAAAATCGTTTCACGGTTGTACCCCCAGACGTTCAAACAATATGGCGGGCGAGACAAAACACATTTCCTGCGTGGCCTGATCCACCGCCACCTGAATGGTGTGGGCTTTGGTGGTCAGTTGTCCGGCGGCATTGTGGATGTGGTAATCAATCCGCAAACGGTTTTCATATTCCACGATGGTCGCGCTGACCCGAATGCGCTCTTCGCAGCGCAGTGGCTGACGGTATTTCACCCGCGTATCTACCACCGGCCAGACGTAGCCACTGGCCGCCATCTCGTGGTAGCTGTAATTCACGCTGCGCAACAACGCCTCGCGTGCCGCTTCAAAAAAGCGGAAATAATGGCCGTGCCATACCACTCCCATTGGGTCGCAGTCGTTAAACGAAACCACAATTTCCACCTCGGCACGGTGGTTCGACTCACTCATCGCGACTCTCCTCTCCCGGTAAGCTCCAGAAATCATAAAAATTGAACCAGTCCAGCGGAGCCAGAAAGGCGTGATGCTCCAGACGTTGCGCATAGCGATCCACCGCCTGCTGCAATGCCTGCTGACGAGTGGCACGGGGCAGAGATAAAGGGGAGGCAAAGTTTTCGCAATACACCCGTAATTTGCCATGCTGCTGCAAGGCAAACATCAGCAAAACCGGACAACGTAGCGCGGCTGCCAGTAAAAACGGTCCCTGTGGGAACGGTGCTGGCTGGCCGAGAAATTCACTCCAGATCACGCGTCGCTCACCGCCACGCTGGCGATTGACCGCTGTGCGATCGCCAACAATCGCCACCCACTCTCCGGCGTCCAGTTTTTGTTGCAGCAGGATCGCTGTATCCGGACCCATATCGGTGACCGGCATCAGATTAACCCCTGCCTGCGGCGCGATACTTTCCAGCACTTCGCGAAAGCGTTGCGCGTTATCGGTAAACACCAATGCGTTGATCACCAGGCCGCTGACCTGCTTCGCCATGGCGCGGCACGCTTCGATATCGCCCAGATGTGAAGCCAGGATCAGATGCCCTTTGCCATCGGCGGCACGAATGACCGCTTCCGCCCCTGGTGCGAAATCAATATCACGTCCCCACTGCACATCACCGCGCCAGCTCGCCACCTTATCCAGCATGCTGTAACCGAAGCGCAGAAAATGGCGGTAGCTATTGAGGGGTGCAGGCAACCTGAGATGTTGCTGTTGCGCACAGCGCTGAATCTTTGCCAGCCACTGCTGTGACGCCGCGCGCGCATGGCGTCCGCTGAGCCAGTACACCGCAACCACCGGCCACAGCAGCAGCACAAAAGGTCCCCGCCCGGCATGTTGATACAACCACAACATAAACCGCAGCCCCCATTGACCCCGACGTTCCGGGGTTGCCGACCAATGGCGGTCACTGCCCCGCTGACGGAGCAACTGTGGGATGCGCGGCAGCATGCCGAAGAATAAACGGGTGTGCATCCACGAGATGCGCAGATTGTCGTGCAACGCATCAAAATGCGACACACCGGTTACCGGATAGGTCACGCGCGTGGACAGAAAGCGGCTCGGCGTACCCTGCCAGTAAAGGCGCACCATAATTTCTGTATCAAAATCCATCCGCTGCCCAATCGGCTGGCGATCGCATAACGCCAGCGATGGCACCAGCGGATAGACGCGGAAGCCACACATGCTGTCTTTTAACGAAAACGAGAGCGTCTCTATCCAGACCCAAAAATGGGTGATGTAGCGGCCATATAAACGTGACTTAGGAATCGAGGCATCATACAGCGGCTGACCGGAAATCAGGCTGTGCGGATAGCGCCGTGCCTCCTCCAGCATACGGGGCGTGTCTTCCACCTGATGTTGACCGTCCGCATCCAGCTGTAATGCATGGCTGTATCCTCTGGCTGCGGCAACGCGCATTCCAGCGATCACCGCGGCACCCTTACCTTGATTGGCTGACAACCGATGGACATGCAGATCGGGCGCGTTGAGATCATCAATCAGCTGGCGGGTTTGAGCATTGCTGCCATCATCCACGATGATAATTGGCAAATTAAACGGTGCCAGACGTTGCAACACCGACGCCAGCATCGCGCCGTGGTTATAGCAAGGGATCAGCACACAGGGAGAAAAAGGTTCACTCAGCACAGGCGAATCTTCCCACTGCTGGCGATAGGTTGGGCGCCGTCAGACAGTAACCGATATTGAAAACTGAGCAGGGATTTCTCTGCCTGCCAGTTGAGCTGGAGTTCCAGTTCAGCGTCCGGTGGCACCGGCTGCTGAAACTTGATGTTCTCAATCGACGAGAAGGCTTTGCCTGGCACCAGACGCGTCAGCCCGTAATAGAGCACCCAATCGAGTTGCGCCACACCGGGTAAAATAGGGAGCGTCGGAAAATGGCCCTGAAACCATAGCAGGTCGCCAGGTACACGTAATCGCAGCGTCAGCGCTGTCTCCTGTTGCTGCACATCAAGTTCAATCGGCAACATGAAAAAGCTCCTCAATTTGCGGCCAGGCGCGCTTACTTTGCGCGGTAACCGGGATGGTCGTCACTACACGCCAGTAGCGAGGCATCGCCACCGGCTCCAGCCAGGGTTGCAGCGCCTGTCTCCAACGCTGTTTGCAGTGTGACAGCGCAGCGGGTTCAGGAAGCTGTGTGATTGCCAGCACCACGCCAATCGCCTGGCGACCATGACGCTGGATCGCCAGCGCTGCCGCATCGTTCACACCCGGCAAATCCAACAGACGTCGTTCGATTTCGCTCAGTGAGACGCGCTTATCTTCGATTTTTACCACCCGATCCTGGCGGCCAGCCAGTTGAAATCGCCCCTCCGACTGCGGCAGGATACGGTCGTCCAGCGCACAACCTGCGGGTGTTTCCAGCAACGGGGAGAACACACGCCAGTGCGCATTTTCCTGACGACAAAGTTCTACTGCCGGGAAACATTGCCACGGCGTCTGCCCGGCACTGAGATAACGCCAGGCAATCACGCCGGTTTCAGTGCTGCCATAGATCTCATCGACGCTACAACCCAACCATTGCTGCGTGCGCTGTGCATCGGGCCAGGGTAACGCCCCGCCGGCGGAAACGATTAACGCACAGCGCGGCAGATGCAGTGACGCGTCCAGTCGACGTAAAAACGCCGGGCTGCTGATAAACGCATAACGGCGTGTAGGGGTCTGATCAGCGAGCTGTTCACTGTAAAACAACTGCTGCGCGGCAAAGGGTAAACCCAGTGCCATTGGCAACACGATTCGGAAACTCAGGCCATAGAGATGCTGATGGCTGACGGAGGCAATGACATGGCTGTGTTGCAGGCGCTCTCCCCACAACGTGGCCAGCCATTGCGCTTCAAGGTCCAGCGCGCGAACGGATTTCACCACCGGACGTGGCGTTCCTGTTGAGCCAGAAGTAAACAACACCAGGGTTGCGTCAGCGGCAATCGCAGTCAGCTCCCCTTCCGCCTGCGCGCCATCCCAAAGCAGATGCGGCAACGAAATGGTCAGCGGCATATCGCTGATCACCCCATCAATATTGGCCGCCATCTCTTCCAGTTGTGCTGCCCGGCAATGACCCGGGATCACCGGGGTTTTCCCCAGATGCCATAACGCCAGCAGGGCGACGGTGAAGTGATAACTGTTGTCAAAGCACAACGCCCAATGTTGTCCCGGCTGCGTCTTAATGCGTGCAGATAACGCAATCACCTGTTGGCGCAGCGTGGATAAGCGATATTCCTGCTGACCCTGCCAGGCCACCAGGCGATCCTCTGCGTTGAGCCAGCTGGCGATGGGCTGTACGTTCATGCCTGTTTCCTCATCCGCTGACGCAGCAGCCATTCGCCGCCCATCAGCATTCCCATCAGCAGATAACTGATGCATCCATTCCAGAGTGTCCATAGCGCGAGATCCGCCCGCAGGCAGGTCATTAACGCCACGCTGCCGTTAAAAACAAAAAAAAGGCACCACACCTGAGTCACATGTCGGGTGTAGCGCACAGCACGAGGCGGTAGCTGCGGTTCACGTAACCGGGCGATGCGTTCCACCAGCGGCATGCCTCGCCATAATGACGTGCCAAACAGCAGCAACATCAGGGCATTGACCACCACCGGATACCACAGCAACAGATGTTGCTGGCGTAGCACCAGGCTGGCGAGACACAGCAGGCTTCCTACCAGCGCCAGCAACAACCCACCTCGCGCCAGGGCACCGTGAGACTTACGTAAGCTCCAGCCGCGCAGCACAAACAGCACGGCAAGCACCAACAACAAGGTGCGCCAGTGCGGATACGTCAGCGCCAGCCAGACCAGCAACGGCCATGCGAGCAGGGCGATGCCATTCAGCAGACGCAGTGCCGCACGCATTTTGTTCTCAGGCTTCACGCATCAATTGGTCAACGGCATCCACCACATCCTGCACGGTACGCACCGAGCGGAAAATTTCCGGTTTGATCTTGCGACCAGTACGTTTTTGCAGGTGCACCACCATATCGACGGCATCAATGCTGTCGAGTTCGAGGTCCTCATACAGACGCGCATCCGGACGAATGTCGTCAGCATCAATTTCAAACAATGAGGTCAGCAGCGCCGCAACTTCCTGGTAAATCTCGTCTTTATTCATCATATTTACCGCTCTCAGGCTTGCTGTTGTTCAATAAACGCAGCCAGCGTGGCCACGGAAAAAAAGTGCGCGCGCAACGTTTCACTTTCAGCGGAGAGCTGAACGCTAAAACGATTCTTTACCGCCAGTCCCAGCTCCAGAGCATCGATGGAGTCCAGCCCCAGTCCCTCGCCGAACAGGGGGGCATCGGTGTCAATATCATCAACGCTGATATCTTCCAGATTCAGCGTGTCGATAATCATTTGTTTTATTTCGTTGTTCAGTGATTGCATAACTTACTTTATCTCGTCAGGGACCAGTGCCTGTTGCAGGTGGCGCGTCAGGCGACGCGCTGCCAGCGGCTGTGCATCTTCATTGGCTTCGCTAAAGCTCTGGCTATCAATACGCGATTGTACGCGTACAGTAAAAAGGGGTTTAACCGGCGGAATCTGATACCAGCGACTTTGTTTATCCAGCATACGCTGGGTGCAGCTGATATGAACCACGCGCAGATCGCATCCGGCGCGGACCGCTATATTCGCCGCGCCGCGTTGCAGTTTCAGGGGTTCGCCATAACGGGTGCGGGTACCTTCAGGAAAAATTAGAATGGTATCGCCGCGCGCCAGGCGTTGCTGACTATCCGGCAACAGCGTTTCTGCTTCGCTGTTGATCAGGTAATCGGCAGCACGAATAACGCCGCGTAAAAAGAAGCTGTGCTGCAACTCGGCTTTGACCAGGCAATCCATCTCCGGTAACACCGAGGCAATCATCACGTAGTCGATGAGTGAGGGGTGATTGGCCACAATCAGGCAGCCACGATCCTGTTGCAGTAACTCCGCCCCTTCAATGCGGTAGTCGTATACCCCAACCCAACGGCAGAAGCGTAAAAAACAGCGGAAACTGCACGCGATACTGCGACGCGCAAGCTGCCGCCGTCGCGTCGCGTCGCGTTGCACCAGCAGTAGCACATTGAACCAGATCAGGGACAGCAGTAAGCCTCCCACACTGAACAAGGTAAAACTTACGGCGGTCATCACCAGCCGCCAGTAATAATTGAAGCCTGAACGTTGCAGTGACAATGTGTTATCAGCCATGTTCACGCTCCCACTGCCAGCGATGGCGTTCACCCTGAATACTAAACGCTACCTGCTGGCTTAACAGACCATGCAGGCACAGCAGGCTCTGTGGCAGAGTATCGGCCTGGTCAGTGTGTCCAGGTTGGGCCTGACAGCGCCACATGGTGCCCGTCCCCAGCAACAACGCGACCGCATAAGGTGCATTGAATGGCATCTGCGCCAGCCAGGGACGATAGTAGTCCGGGACCTGCCCGTCAAAATCCACCAACAAAACCTGCTGATAACCCGCCTGATGTAAGGCGGCCACTTCAATCAGCCCTTGCTGGAAACTGTCCATGCCTGCCGCAACGGACGCCGCAACCAATGGCTGACGCGCGGCAATGGTCAAACTGCCAACCGCCGAGTTGTGAACCGACATGGCGAAATCGGTAGGCGATAGCGCTTGCTGATGTGCCAGCGCCGTGAGGATGCGCAGATTACGCTCCAGCTCTCCATGACGGCTGGTAAAGACCACCGCATCGACCTGCTGACGGGACAACAACGCCAATCCACACTCCACCGCCGCACGGCTGCCATTGCTCAGGCGACGGGCAGTCATCATCGGCAGAAATTGTGATTTTGCGAGAGGTTGCGTGGCATCAATCAATGGGGGCTGTTGCGCCCACTGGTGCCAGTCGCTGACCAGGTCAAGCCCGGGCGCCATAGCGTGCCAGTCAATAAGCGTGTAAGCGAGTTTCATACCTGCATTCTTTCATGAGCTATAGGGACGGTGAAATTGTCACTGTGTGGCATCCCTTCCTTGCCTGACTCCCGTCATCCGACAAATCTCTGCCAACATCAGTTGGGCCAACGGCCCAGCTGATCATATGTCGGCAGTATACTGATTAACTTTATCTACGTATGGTCGAGGCGACTATTTTGCAGCCTGTGCCGCAAGGCGCAGTTGGATATCCTGGTCAAGGTTGTGAACCCAGCGGTTGTAATTACGGTGAATCTGACCACCACTGGCCAACAGGTTCTGGCTGCCTACATATTGAATGCTGTAGCTCTGAGGGGTGTAAGTCACGCGAATGTCAGCTGAGTGACCGCGCTGTGCCAGGCGGCCATTGATCACGCCAGGTCCGGCAGGTGTCATTACCCACTGGCGACTGATGCCCGCCTCAATAATGGCGCTTTTCATTTGGCTATCGCTGTAATGCTGGCTCAGCGACTGGTTGATATTATCGATTGGCTGGGTGCGTGATACGCATCCGGTTAACAGCACTGCCGCAATAACCAAAGCGCTACCCAATGTTTTCTTCATCATTTCCTTTTTTTCCCTTGTCATGGCAACCCACTAAAGCGGCCGCGCGTGTAAAAAAACCCACACTCTTCCGTAAAGACAGCGTGAAATGGCGCGGATAATACCATTTATTGTAAAGACAAGTAAAAAAAAGCATGAATGACTCAAAGACCCGAAGCAAGCCTTTAAAAGTCAGATAAATCGCTGATGGTGCAGACATACCTGCCAGAAAATGCAGTTATCGGGCAATGATTAACCTTTCCATCCTCCTCCCAATGCCCGATAGAGTTCGATTTGCGCCAATAAGAGGGTGTTTTTCACACTGACGACGCTGAGTTGGGTGTTGAACAGGGTACGCTGGGCGTCCAGTTCATCAAGGTAGGAGGCGTAACCATTTTGATAGCGGTTACGGGCGATGCGCAGCGCTTCACTGACGTAGTTTTGCTGTTTCTCCAGTTCCGTCAACTGTTCCTGATTGCGACGAATCGCATCCAGTGCGGTATCCACTTCGGCAAAGGCATTTCTCACCACTTTTTCATAGCCATACAGCGCCTGATTGCGTGTCGCCATCGCCACATCAACTTGTGCCGTCAGGGCTTCGCGGTTGAGAATCGGTGCCAGCACGCTGCCGCCAATGCTCCACAGACGGAATGGATTCGCCAGCAATTCATGCAGATGATAACTTTCCAGGCCACCGCTGGCCGTGAGATTCAGGGTGGGCAGCAATTGCGCTTGCGCCGAAGCGAGCGAGGCATCGGAAGCCAATAACTGACGCTGCGCCTGAACGATATCCGGACGGCGGTTGAGCAGTTGCGACGGTAACAGGTTCGGCAGCGTCTGCGGCATCACCTGGTTGAAATGATCGGCGCGGGCAATCTCTCGCGGGTTCATCCCTACCAGTACGCTGAGGGCATTTTCCTGCTGGGTAATTTGGTGCTGCAACTGCGGCACCTGCGCTTTGGCCGTTTGATACTCTGACGACGCCTGCATCCACTCCAGCCGTGACGAGTAGCCGGTTTCAAACTGACGCTGCGCCAGCCTGAGCGAATTGGCGCGTGAGGTCAGCGTATCCTCGGTGACGCGCAACTGTTCATCCAGGGCACACAGGCTGAGATAACCCGATGCTACCGAACTGGCAACGGTTAATTCCGCCGCTGAAGCCGCCGCGCGTTGGGCTTCCAGTGAAGCCTCAGCCGCGCTGATGCTATTGCTGCGGCTGCCCCACAAATCCACCTCGTAATTGGCCTGTAATGATGCCTGAAACACCGCATTCTCATAAGGCAAACCGGTAGCCGCAGAGATGGCGCGCTGATGCGTGGCGCCTGCCCCTGCCGTCAGACTCGGGTAGTCATCGCCCTGTGCGGCGCGCAGTTGCGCACGATATTGATCGACACGGGCACGGGCGGTGAGAATATCGCTGTTGTGCTGCAACGCCTGACTGACCAGGCGGTTGAGGTTGTCATCGCCAAAGGCACGCCACCACTGCGCTTCCGGCACAGCGCCCGGCCCCACCTGCTGACGCCAGCTTTCCGGAATCGGCAAGGAGGTCGGCGCTTTATCCACTTCGGTGGCACAACCGCTCAGCCATAAGGCGGCGAGCGTTGTCAGCAGCAACCGACTCATAGTTTGTCCTCACGCGGCTCTGCTGCCGTGTCGATATCCACCTCAACCGACATCCCGGGACGCAGTTGCTGTAAATCACCATGTACCTTGATTCGCACCGGAATGCGCTGCGCAATTTTGACGAAATTGCCGGTGGCGTTATCCGGCGAAATCGCGCTGAACTCAGAGCCTGCCGCAGGAGAGATGAACTCCACCGTGCCGTCGTAACGCTTGCCATCCAGCGCATCCACACGAATGGTCACCGGCAACCCTGGCCGGATACGTGCCAGCTGCGTCTCTTTCAGGTTGGCGATCACCCATTTATTGTCCGGCACGACTGACGTCAGGCGCGTGCCTGCCGTGACATAGGTGCCTTTGCGCACCGACAACTGGCCGAGTTGGCCGTTATCCGGGGCAATGATGCGGGTATTGGCGAGATCGATCTCCGCCAGCTCCAGCGCCGCCTGCGCATTGGCGACATCCCCCTCGAGCGAAGCGCGATTCACAATCACCGTTTGCAGATTCTGCTGCGCAACCGCCAATTGCGCCTCGGCCTGACGCACCTGCGCCTGCGCCTGGGCATCCGCTGCGCGTGCCGCATCGCGCTCCCGTACCGATAAGGAGCCGTCGGCGGTAAGATTTTCCACTCGTTTCAGGTCAAAACCACTTTTCAACGCCTGCGCTTTGGCATTGTCCAGTGACGCCTGGTTACTGACGATAGTGGCTTGCGCGCTTTTTCGCTGCTGCTGATTGTTATTCAGTGCCGCTTGTTTCATCGCCAGTTGCGCCTGTGCCTGATGCACCCGCTGACGATAGATACGATCATCAATGGTCATCAGCAACTGCCCTTTTTCCACCGGCTGCAAATCCACCACGTTGACTGACGTCAGATAACCGCTGACTTGCGGGCTGATAAACGTCACCTGCCCCCGGACGTAAGCGTTCTCCGTTGACTGGATGGTGCTGGTGAATGGCCACAACTGCCAGGCATACAGGATCACCAACACCCCGACCAGCACGATGCCGCTGCCTGCGGCAATTGAGAGGATACGTCGACGGTTGATGCGCTCACGCTCTGCGGCCTGAAGATCGTCCTGTTGACTCATGATGTCTCCGTTCGGTTAGCTGCTAATGCCTGCTGGCGCTGTTCCGCCAAATTGCGTCGTGCCTGACGCCAGTTGAGATAACGCAGGCGCGTCAGACGCCATAACACCCACATCAGGGTCATCAGCGCCAGACCCGCTGTCAGGTAATAGGTATCGTTATAAGCCAGGATATTGGCCTGCAAAGTAGAAACGGTTTGCAGCTGACTGCCGCTTTGCGCACTGAGTAGCGAGCCATCCGGGAGCTGACTGCTGAATAGCGCGCTGTACTGGCTTAAACGCTCAGTCACGTTGGGATTGAGTTGCGACAGTTGATCACCGAGCAGGCTGGAGTGATATTTTTCGCGCCACGTCTGGAAAGTGCCGAGGATCGCCGCACCAATCAGCCCCCCCAGGTTCTGGCTCATACCGAACAACACCACAAAGCTCACCAGGTTTTTCGGCTGCGTCACCACGCTGCCGATGCCAAACAGCATGGCTGGCGTCATAAAGAAAACGCTGCTGAAGCCCAATAAAAATTGGCTGAAATACATGTTATCGCCGCGTGTCAGCGGGCTGGATTGCGCGTCCATCAGTGAAGCGATGATCATCACCACCAGCGAGAAGACAATTGGCCAGCTGAGATGGCTGGGCCTGATGGTCAGCGCACTCAGCGCCATGCCAGCCATCACGCCACAGATAATTGCCAGTGCCATACCGCGCATCTGGTCATTAAGCAAACCCAGTTGCTGCAAGAAACCCACCGCACCCGTGTTTTGCTCCGCCAGTACGATGCGCATCATAATCATCACAATTCCCAGCCGGATCATCATGCCGTTACTAAGCCAGCGGGTGTTAATCAGCGGATTTTGCCGGTTATGCTCCAGCACCACGGCGGTGACAATCAACACCAACGCAATGGCCAGCGCGATGCCCAGCCACGGCGTGGTAAACCACCATTCAATGCGTCCCAGCGACAGCACCGCGCAGATCAACGCCATGCCAGGCGCCAGCAAAATAAAGGTGAGAAAATCGAGTTTTTCGAAAGCTTTAATACGATCACCCGGCGGCAGTTTCACTACCAGCACGCACCCCAGCGCGATCATTGCCAGACCCAGTTCAAACAGATACAACCCCCGCCATTCATCCAGCTGCAACAGTTCAGTGGAGAACAGCCGCGCCAGCGGAATTGCCAACTGCGAGGCAGTCAGACCGATGACCAGCGCTTTCAGGCGGTGCTTCGCGGGCCACGCCTGGATTTGGTAGTAGATACCCAATGAACTGAGCGCCGCGCCAACCATGCCATGAGCGGTACGTACAATTATCGCCGAGCTGAGATCGTTAGCCAGCAGATGGAAGAACGCCACCAGCACGTACAGCACCAGAAAGGCCTCGGTAAACAGTCGCAGACCAAACTGTTGACGAAACTTCACTAGCAACAAATTGATGGAGATATTGCCCATCACATAAACCGCCGGTAGCCAGGCGATTTCGTTGGAGTACGCACCGAAGGTGCCTTGCAGATTGGTGAGATTCGCCGTGACCAGCGCATTGCTGAGTGCGCCGGTGAGGGAGATCAGCATACCTATCAGACCGAAGGCAATGCGTTTCGCCGGTGAATGGAGAGGCGTAGAGGGTGACCCCGGTAGCATCGGCTTTTCATGCGGTAGCCATTCACGCTGGGCATAGGGGTTACGCTTTGCCATAGCTACAAGGTTCCCAGCCGCGCCAGAAGTTGTTGCAACACCTGTTCGGTTATTGCCAGCGCCTGGGGATCAATATCCGCCAGCAACTGAGCGCGCAGCGCATCTGCCTGGGCTTTCACTTCTGCATAAGCGACACCGCCCTGCTCCGTCAGCACCAGCAGGCGCTTACGCCGGTCCTCTGGCGGCTGAACTCGCGCCAGCAATTGTTGCTTCACCAACCGATCCACTAATGGCACTACACTGGCTTCTTCCAGACCAAGCAGCAGCGCCAGCGCTTTTTGTGTTGGCGGTTCACTGGCGGTCGCCACGGTGGCAATCGCCATCCAGCTACTCATGCTCATGCCACTCTCTTTCAGACGGCGATCAACAGCCAGTCGCCACGCATGAGCGGTGAGATGTAACAGACGGGAGAAGGGTTGGGGATATTGGCTCAAAGAGTAGCAACCTAATGGTTAGATATCTAACTAAATTTTCCGCTATTATACGCAGACCCAGTTGCGAATGAAAAGTGCCCTAAATTAGTGTCCATACGCGCCGATAATTGTAGTGCAAATCTGTCACCAGCAAGGAATCTGTACAGCTTCCTTGTATAAGTTCCATCACAAAAAAGTCGCTATATCTGGCTGTAAGTTAATTAATAGCACAAAATGATCAGGATTTTACTTGTACAGACTTAATCTCATTGTATAAGTTTATTCCCCATAGACCTTTTAACGGTCTCGTAACGAATGATGCATATTGCGTCGCCTCTGCAAGTGTTAGTGGATTTCCACCTGCAGAGGTGTTTTTTTGTCAGTTTGGTGAATTGGGGTCTTTCACGCCTGTCCGCGCGAAAGTTTTATCATCAGCAGGTTTACATCTTAGGGCTGTACACATGCAAAACACCGTAACCAGCAATGACCAGGATATAACCGAATTTTTAAAACCTGCGGCTTATAACGCAGAGGTCTTTGCTCAAATCATTGGCGAAATCCTGCAAACAGGTATGCCGGTGACCAATAAAGCCATTATCTCCGTACTGATCACCCGACTGGAGCAGGAAAGTGATGTGGCACAACTGAATATTTATCGTCAGTTGTTGGAGAAAGTGGTGAATAAAACACCTGACGATTTAGCCATTTAAGCTCGTAACCGCGCGATTCATCGCGCGGGTTTTGCGAGACTGCGCGACAAATCGCGCCGCTTCGCGTTGATAGTCTGGTATCCCGCCACATTGACCGGTAACATCCCTTCCCTTATCTGTTTCGCATCTGGTTACTGCCTTACCCTCGCGGTAAGCGCAACATAATAAAAGAGCCTGCAAAATTTATGAGCCAACCAACTGAAGACCTCACGGTGAGCCGCGTCTTACGCTCGCCTGTTTTACTCACCCGGGAATGTCTGGCTGGCGTGATTACCGCACTGGCCCTGATCCCTGAAGTGATCTCCTTTTCGGTGATCGCCGGAGTGGACCCCAAAGTCAGCCTTGTTGCGTCCGTGGTGCTGTGCCTGACCCTTTCCCTGCTGGGCGGCCGCCCTGCGATGGTGACAGCAGCGGCAGGATCGGTGGCGCTGGTGATTGGCCCGATGGTACATGCGCACGGCGTAGAATATATTCTGCCAGCGGTGATATTGGGTGGCGTGATCCAGATTCTGTTTGGTCTCGCCGGGATGGCACGCATGATGCGTTATATCCCGCGTTCGGTGATGATCGGTTTCGTCAACGCACTGGGGATTTTGATCTTTTTTGCCCAGGTACCGCATGTATGGGGGCAGTCCGGCCTGGTGTGGGTGTTATTTGCGGTGACGCTGGCGATTGTGCTGCTGCTGCCTAAAGTGCTGAAAAGCGTCCCTTCGCCGTTGATAGCGATTGTGGTAGTGACCGCAATTGCGCTGCTGATGGGCTATCGGGTACCAAACGTGGGTGATGAAGGCCCGATGAGCGCCGGATTACCGGGCTTTACCCATTTGCTGGTGCCACTGAATGTGCAAACGCTGCAAATTGTCTGGCCCACCGCGTTAAGTATCGCCTTTGTCGGCCTGATGGAATCGCTGCTGACGGCGAAACTGGTGGATGACATCACCGATACCCCATCCAGTAAACGCCGTGAATCATGGGGTCTTGGCATTGCTAATATTCTTGCCGGATTTTATGGTGGCATCGCCGGTTGCGCCATGATTGGTCAAACCATTGTTAACGTAGAGCTGGGTAAAGCGCGCACCCGAGTCTCGACGGTAGCCGCTGGCGTGGTGCTGTTACTGTTGGTGACCGGCCTGAGTAAGTTAATGGCGCAGATTCCAATGGTGGTGCTGGCGGGCATTATGATGGTCGTCGCGGTGAAAACCCTCAACTGGCATAGCCTGCAACCCGCCACGCTGAAACGTATGCCGTGGTCGGAAACGCTGGTGATGCTGCTGACCGTCGCCGTTACCGTGTGGACCGGCAATCTGGCGATCGGGGTGTTAATGGGTGTAATCCTCGCCATGATGCTGTTCGCGCGCCGCATTGCCCATGTGATCCAGGCCGAACGTCAACTCAGTGAGGACGGACAACAGGTTCATTATACCGTGCGCGGACCGCTATTTTTTGCCAGCAGCAATGACCTGTTTGAACATTTTGATTACGCCCACGATCCGGCATTGGTGACGATTGATTTGACCCATGCACAGATTTGGGATGCTTCCAGCGTTGCGGCGTTAGATGCGATTGAGTACCGCTATCAACGTCATGGTGCGAAGGTGACCTTTATCGGGTTGGATCATCGCAGCAGCGATTTTCATCGGCGTCTGACAGGTACGCTGGGATAAGAAGCAAAAAAGCCAGGCGTGTCACCACGCCTGGCCGTTTTTCCTTTCTTTAATGATTACAGGATGTTGACGTGAATCCTGTCTTCAATCAGTACTTCCGCCATACCGCTGCTCTGGTACTCCGTATAAACCTTACCATCGACGGTCACGGTGCCGTTGCTGTGCCAGTTCTCAATGCCACCGGTCAACTGCACCAGACCATTCTCACCGCTGACAATCAGCGCATCACCATCAGCGCCTTCCCAGCTATCCAGCGTCTGGTTATTCACCTTCAGCGTGTTGTTGCCGTCAGTCATATCGATGCTGTGCGTATCCTTCAGGGACTCCGTCAGGGCCGCCAGATCAACGTTCTGGTGTTCACCATCCAGCAACAGCGGGATACCGCCATCGTCATGGTTTTGCTCATCAGCCGGCAAGCTGTAGCTGCGAGAACTCGGAGCGGCATCCTCAGCCGGGGCTGAATGGGTGTTGTAAACCACGTACACCTGGCCGTTGTACTGCGGGTTAGTCGCTTCACCTTCAGTGTTGGTGGCGCCCGTTCCCAACTCCGAAGGAGCACCTACCAACATATCCGGTGCACCATCGTTGTTCATATCAACGACTTCAACCGACCAACCAAACCTCTGATTATCAACACTTCCGTAGTGGACCTCGCCCCAACCGTTATTCAGGATGACCTGTATATCAATCTCACCCGTCGCATCCGTACCCAACGAAGCCAGGTATTGCAGATAGTCCGCTTGATGACCGCCGTAGACGATATAGACGGCACCCACACATTTACCATCCTTCATTGCCAACGGATCGCTGATGATAAGATCCTGAGTACCATCGCGATTCATGTCATAACCGCCAATGACATTCAGACCAAAGCCTTCTCCTTTATCACCTCGGCCAGCCTGGACTTTACTGACAATGGCATAACCTACATCGGTGTTAAACTTCGGATTATCAGCATTGACACCGACCGTCATGTCATCAGTGATTTTGTCACTATGGAGTATCCATACCTTACCGTTAGACCCACCCTGGGAATCACCAGCAGAAGCAATGGCAATATCCGTGTGCTCACCACTACCGAAATGACCGAGCATGGCAATGTTATGACTAATCGGCTTGTACTCATTGCTACCAAAGTCTCCGAGCACATCATTCGCGATGAGGTTCAAATACCCCGCACCAATGTTATCAATAACAATTAAATCTTCGTCGGCCACATCACCGATGCTGAAGTCATTCGGCAAACCGGTATCTGGAATCTTATAGAAATACCAGGAACCCCGGTAAGATGCACCGGTATGAGCAGATGCCGCATCCATAAAGGCAACATAGTTAGAACCATTGCCAAAAACATCCCCCATGTACACGATATCCGTACCAAAGTTATAGCTTTGGGTTGAACCGACTGTGCCATTCGTATTTTCATGGCCGATTTTACCAATCACCATACCAGCTGGAAGCGTCTCTTGCGGAACCCAGGCAGCATTGTCCGTCGTGTCATTCGGATCTCGGATCAGGTGCATGTTTGTCCAGTTGCCATCCGGGTTGGTGCCATTCGGATTAAAGGTGACAGTAGTGATGTTACCTGTCTGCTCACGGGCCCCATGAATGTCACCGATCAGGAACGTTAGCGTTCCGTCCTCATTCTCCATGGAATTGACATTGAAACCGAACCAGCTGTCAAGGCCATTGGCAAGGGTCATCATGAACCCATACTGACTCTTTCCATTCTCTGCGTTAGAAATCAGACTGAGATCGAAATTATTATCAGTAAGTAACGATTCCTTCACAAAGTAGACAGTGTCCTTTTCGTGCATGTAAATCGCCACCCAGCCGCCGTCCAGCGCTTTCATGCCATAACCCTGATAGCTGTTCACATCAGGTTGGCCATCCCCCTTAGCATCACCATTATTCGAAATAATCGTTCCCATGCCTGGGTTCGCGGCGAATAACTTCTCGATACTGGTGCTGCCATCTAACAGGGAAGAAAATTCTTTTTTGACGGCGTAAATGATCCCCTGGTTGGTTGGCTGACCGGCTGCGTTTGTGCCGCCATTTGGTGCACTGATGTAAATATATTCACCGCTAACCACCATGGCATAGCCGAACATATCCCCTTCACCGCCCCCTGCGTCGGAGTAGAGCACCGCAGGAATCGTCCAGCCTCCGTCCTCAGTACCATTAAGATAGCCCGGTTGTGATTCGTTGTTAGCGGCATCAACCACCACTGCCGAGATATTATGCGCGCCAGATCCGAGTGCTTCGTCGTCAGGTACGGTATATTCCCAGCTACCATTCGCATTAACCGGAATATCTGTGGCAATCACAAGGCCATTGCGATCGTAAATGGTGATGGTCATATTGGCGAAATCGGTATCTTCTGTACCCAACTCAACCTGACCTTTAAAGGTTGGTGTCGATTCAGCCGCTTCCGCATCAGTCTCAATCGTGGTTTTATTGGTGTTAAGGGTATCCACCGTAAAGTCAGGCACCGGCGTCGAAGTTGACGCGTTACCCGCTTGATCCACGACCTGAACCGTCATTTCGTTGTACAAACCATCGGTTAACACCGTCGGCAGTTGGATACGCCAGCTACCATCCGCCTCAGTGACGACAGAAGCAATCGCATTACCATATTTGTCGTAAATGTAGACCGTGCAACCTGCTTCTGCCTTGCCGCTCAACGTTGGCGTGTTGTCGTTAGTCAGACCACCCGCTCCGACATCCGTATCGGTTTGGTCATTGGTCACTTTGACATCAGTGGCCGGTTCTGGATTGGTGTTATCCTGGTCATAGTTCACCGGATCGGTGGTGGTCCCCTCATTGCCTGCCGCATCAGTGATGGTGGCCGTGATGGAGTGATCAGTTTCAGCCAGTTCCTTCCCTGCCGGTACCGTGAACTCCCAGCTACCGTCGTCGTTCGCCACAACTGAACCCAGTACGGTTTCACCGTCTTTTATGATGACAATGGCGCCCTTCTCAGGAGGCGTGAGCTGACCTTTGAAGGTCGGCGTGTTGTCTTTAGTCGGGTGCTCGGCGTCAATTACATTGCCATCATCGTCTTCGATGATCAGCGTGGTGGTGCTGGTTGGTGCTACGGTGTCCTGAGTGTATTCCAGCGCAGTGGACGGTTGCCCTTCGTTGCCCGCCTTGTCGGTGACAGTGGCGGTAATGGAGTGACCATCGTCTTGCAGCTCCTCACCTTCCGGCACCGTGAACTCCCAGTTACCGTCTGCATTTATCGTTGCCGTTCCCAGTACTTTGTCACCGTCTTTGATCACCACGTAATCGTCTGCCTGGGCACCCGTCACCTGACCTTTGAAAGTCGGTGTGCTGTCTTTGGTCGGGTTCTCAGCGTTGATCACCTTACCATCGTTGTCTTCGGCCGCAATGGTGGTGGTAGCGGTTGGCGGGACGGTGTCCTGAGTGTAATCCAGCGCAGCGGACGGTTGCCCTTCGTTACCCGCTTTGTCGGTGACAGTAGCGGTAATGGAGTGACCATCGTCTTGCAGCTCCTCACCTTCCGGCACCGTGAACTCCCAGTTACCGTCTGCATTTATCGTTGCCGTTCCCAGTACTTTGTCACCGTCTTTGATCACCACGTAATCGTCTGCCTGGGCACCCGTCACCTGACCTTTGAAAGTCGGTGTGCTGTCTTTGGTCGGGTTCTCAGCGTTGATCACCTTACCATCGTTGTCTTCGGCCGCAATGGTGGTGGTAGCGGTTGGCGGGACGGTGTCCTGAGTGTAATCCAGCGCAGCGGACGGTTGTCCTTCGTTCCCATCCTTATCGGTGACAGTGGCGGTAATGGAGTGAGCATCGTCTTGCAGTGCCTCACCTTCCGGCACCGTGAACTCCCAGCTACCGTCTTCATTTATGGTCGCCGTTCCCAGTACCGTTTCACCGTCCTTGATCACCACGTAATCGTCTGCCTGGGCACCCGTCACCTGACCTTTGAAAGTCGGTGTACTGTCTTTAGTCGGGTTCTCGGTGTTAATCACCTTGCCATCGTCGTCTTCAGCAGTAATGGTGGTGGTACCGGTCGGCTCTTCAGTGCCACCGCCCGGCGTACCGTCACCGATATTCATCGGCAAATCTGTCGATGTGCTGCTGTTACCCGCCGGGTCTTTCACGGTGATCACCAGACCGTTGTTACCATCGGGCAACGGCTGGTTCGGAGTCAGCTCCCACGAGCCGTCAGTATTCACGACCGTCGAGCCAATTTCATTACCTTCACTATCAGTGATGATGATGGTACTGCCCGGTTCCGCCTTGCCGCCAATGACCGGTTGGCTGTTGGCACTGTCGTTGCTGGTGCCGTTTGCCGGGTTGCCGTCGATAGTGAGATCGGTCGGCGGGTTGGGTGCCTCCGTATCAATGTTCACATAAACCGGCTCGCTGGCACCGCTATTACCGGCCTCATCCTGCAGCTCAATGGTCAGGTTATTCTCACCCTCACCCAGCGGTTCCGTCGGGGTCCAGGTCCAGCTACCATCTTCGCCGACCGCCACTTCACCCAGCACATCCTCACCCTGTTTGATCACCACTTTGTCGCCCGGCTGTGCGCCATCGACTTTACCGCTGAACACCGGGGTTGGGTCGTTGGTCAGGCCGTCATCGCCGATCGCCACAGGATTTTCCGGATCGTTGTCGTTGGTCATCACGATATCGGTCAGCGTACCGGTCGGACCTTCGGTATCACCGCCCGGCGTACCGTCACCGATATTCATCGGCAGATCTGTCGCTGTGCTACTGTTACCCGCCGGGTCTTTCACGGTGATCACCAGACCGTTGTTACCATCGGGCAGCGGCTGGTTCGGAGTCAGCTCCCACGAGCCGTCAGTATTCACGACCGTCGAGCCAATTTCATTACCTTCACTATCAGTGATGATGATGGTACTGCCCGGTTCCGCCTTGCCGCCAATGACCGGTTGGCTGTTGGCACTGTCGTTGCTGGTGCCGTTTGCCGGGTTACCGTCGATAGTGAGATCGGTCGGCGGGTTGGGTGCCTCCGTATCAATGTTCACATAAACCGGCTCGCTGGCACCGCTATTGCCGGCCTCATCCTGCAGCTCAATGGTCAGGTTATTATCACCCTCACCCAGCGGTTTCGTCGGGGTCCAGGTCCAGCTACCATCTTCGCCGACCGCCACTTCACCCAGCACCTCCTCACCCTGTTTGATCACCACTTTGTCGCCCGGCTGTGCGCCATCGACTTTACCGCTGAACACCGGGGTTGGGTCGTTGGTCAGGCCGTCATCGCCGATCGCCACAGGATTTTCCGGATCGTTGTCGTTGGTCATCACGATATCGGTCAGCGTACCGGTCGGACCTTCAGTATCACCGCCAGACGAACCGCCACCACCAACGTTCATCGGCAAATCTGTCGATGGGCTGCTGTTACCTGCGGGATCTTTCTCGGTAACGACCAGGCCGTTGTTGCCATCGCCCAACGGCTGGTCCGGGGTGAGTTCCCAGTCACCATTTTCGTCAACAACAGCAGAACCAATCAGATTACCTTCTTTATCGGTAATGATAATGGTGTTGCCCGGCTCACCGCTTCCGCCAATGGTGGGCGTATTGCCTTCGGTGATGTTTTCACCGTCATTAGGTTTACCATCGATAGTGATATTACCTGGCGCTTCCGGCGGAGTGGTATCGATGTTCAGTCCAACATCCTGAGCGTCTCCGGTATTGCCTGCAGCATCCTGCAATTCAGCGGTGATCTGGTGTTGGCCTTCGCCCAACGGTTTCTGCGGGGTAAATGACCAGTTCCCCTCTGCATCAATTTCTGCATAACCCAGCAGCGTACCGCCATCTTTAATAGCTACGCGATCGCCTTTTTCAGCCCCATCGACCTTGCCAGTAATCAGCGGCGTAGTGTCGTTGGTGGAACCATTGGTGATGGCTGTTGGGTTAGCCGGATCGTTATCATTAATAAACTGGATATCGCTCAGCGTCCCGGTTGGTGGGATGGTGTCGACGTTGATTGGCAACTCAGAAGAACTGTTGTTACCAGCGGGGTCGGTCACATCGATGGTAAGATCTTGATTACCATCACCAATTGGTTGATTAGGAGTAATTTCCCAGTGGCCGTCTTCATCTGCCACAGCAGAACCGATAACATTTCCTTCGCCATCAGTGATGGTAATATTGCTGCCCGGTTCGGCGTCACCACCAATGGTTGGCGTGTTGTTTCCGGTGATGTTCTCGCTATCTGCGGGTTTACCATCTACGGTGATATTGCCTGGCGCTTCCGGCGCGGTGGTATCAATGATCAAATCAACCTGCTGAGAGTGGCCTGCATTTCCGTCTGCGTCCTGCAATTCAGCAGTAATCTGGTGTGAACCTTCGCCCAAGTTGGTAATCGGGGTAAATGACCAGTCGCCGTTTTTATCCACTATCGCATAACCCAAGACCGTATCACCGTCCTTTATCGCGACGCGATCGCCCTCTTTTGCACCCGCAACCTTACCGGTAATGGTTGGTGTGCTGTCGTTGGTCATACCATTCGTGATGATTGTCGGATTATTGGGGTCATTGTCATTAATGAACTGAATGTTGCTCAGCGTACCGGTCGGCCCTGTGGTGCCGCCACCGTTGCCACCATTACCGTTGCCACCATTACCGTTGTTACCGCTATTGCTGTTGCCATCGTCTTTGCCACCGCCGGTAGCGGCGATCACACCACCGGCAATTGCTGCCGCTGCCAGACCCGCTGCCGCTGCCGCCCAGCCAGGAGAAAGGCCGAACAGACCTGCCGCACCTTTGTCGTCATCTTCCTGCTTCTCTTCAGCTGCCTCGGCAGTGACCTCCATTGCTGGAGTTGCTTCCTGCACACTGCTTTCGCCGTCGGTCAATGCAGCAACCATTGAGGTGGCACCGATGGAAGACCAGGTGTAGCGATTACCTTGCTCGTCAATACCGTAGATGTCCGGTGGGGTTTCCTGGGCGTAATAACCTTCAATAATCACCGCGGCGCGTGCGCCATCTGCGCTAAAAATTTCCAGGTTGTCGCCGTGACGAATAAATTTGAGACTTTGAATTGAGGCGATATCTTCGCCTGCCTGAATTTCAATCTGACCTTGTGGTGGAGACTGAATTGTTAATTGGGTTAAGGGTTCAACCTTAATAACAACGTTATTTTCCTTAATAACGCCGCTCGCTGCTTTGTTCAGCGTTCCGCCTGTTGACGTTGAGGATGTCATAGTCATTTCCTGGTGTCTTAATTCAATAATTCAATTCATCGCGTAGTGTCACACGTTGAGAAGAAACTCTTTCCATGCATTACCTCCTCCTGGAAGTAAGCACAACCAATAATAAAGGCGCACTTATCATAAAGGTATATTTATAAGCAGCTTTATATCTGAAATTATTGTGAGTAAAGTATTTTATTAAAGGTAAATATTTGCACCGAAAATAAACATAACATTATGTTATTTATAGTTATTAATAATGACAAATCAACTCCATTCAGATGTCATAAATTAATCACAGGCATCAGATTTCTTTCCTAACTATCATGCCAGGTCGTTCTTAAAGGACGATGTGATTGATATGTTCTTTGTCAAAAAATGAAATTAACATTGAATTATAACAATAAAAAATTAAGAGAATTCTTATTCCGCAAAAGAGAATTCGCGTAATAGGAATAATATATTAGTGATAGGGTTTTTATATTCGCGCCTGACACCAGACCGATTAATACCCCTGACATGCTGACTAATAAAACCAGGAAATGAATTATTACTATCCAGGATTGGAACTTACCCATTATGAAAGAAAATAGATTAGCCCCTTAGATCACCAGACACTTCGCCTCTCTTAAAATAAGAGGTAGTCTTGGAACTATGTTTAACACCAGTCAGAATAATAAGATGGTTGAAGTGTTATCAGGACCTGAGCGACGTCGGCGTCGTACTCCGCAGGAAAAAATTGCCATTATTCAGCAGACTATGGAACCGGGCATGACCGTGTCTCACGTCGCACGACTGCACGGTATCAATGCTAATCAGATCTTCAAGTGGCGCAGGCAATATGAAGA